>NZ_QROG01000009.1:0-104292 GCF_003474585.1 Collinsella sp. AF39-11AT
CACATTAAGTGCTCTCCGGCTCGTGCGGAACTCGCGATCGACCTTATATGTCTGCCGCCCGGCGGCGGGGCTCCCGCACATCTCAACCTTGGCTGGGTTCTGGCTCAGTGGCAGTCGCTTCGCTTCTGCCCGCCTTGGTTGGTGTGGCGGTTTGGCGTTGGAACGGTTCTTTTTCTGATATATGCTTGTTGCGGCTCTTCTTTTGGGAGGGGCCGCTTTTTGTTGTGTGAGGAGGTTGGCCCGTGGTTGATGGGGAGATTCGTTCTGATCTGCTTTCTGCGGATTGGAATGGCGAATGGATACGTCTGCAAGCTGATCGGCGGCGGGCTGATGATTCTTTTGAATGGGATAAGCGGGCTCGGCATTTTCGACCTCTTGAGACTGCCCCTTATGCTCGGGATTTTATGAAATTGCTGGCTCTTGAGCCTGGTGAGTCGGTGCTCGATATGGGGTGTGGAGCTGGGTCGATTGCCATTCCGCTTGCTCAGGCTGGGCATCCTGTGATTGCTGCTGACTTTTCCCCTGCTATGTTAGGCACGCTTGATGCTGGCATTGAGTACTATGGGCTCGAGAATCGCATTACACCGCTTGAGCTTGCTTGGGATGATGATTGGGATTTGGTTGGACCGGTCGCGAAAGCGGTGGATGTTGCCTTTGCCAGTCGGTCGGTTACGACGACCAATCTAAAAGGTGCGCTTGCCAAGCTCGACCGTACGGCTCGTCGGCGTTGTGCTGTCACGATGGTCGCCAACTCCAGCCCGCGCTATGACCTGCACTTGATGAACGCTATCGGCGCCTCGGTTACCTGCAGCAATGGCTTTGTGTACGCCTTCAACATCCTCATTCAGATGGGTGCCCTGCCGCAGGTTACATACTTTGAATCGCCTCGTCGCGATACCTTCGATAGCCTTGAGGCAGGCGTGGCGGATTTTTCCCGTATGCTCGAGCATGGCAACGAGGATAAGATCGACCGCCTGCGCGACTATATCGCTCAGCACATGATCGAAAACCCCCATGCCGGCGAGCCGGGCTCCAAGGGCGTGCCGCAGGGGCGCTATATGCTCGACCATATCCGTAAGGTTCGCTGGGCGTTTATTGCATGGGAACCGGTCTCTGAATCCCGCTCGTAGCCCGTTCACAGCCCGCACTGCCCATCACCTCGGCATCCGCATTCTTTTTGAACTGGGCAAACGCGCTCCACACCGCGCCGTTCCTGCGCTATCGTGGGACAGCTCACGTAGATTAAGGCCCCGTCGCGGGGCGCCCCATACATAGAAAGCGAGAACCCATGGCACTGACAGGAGCACAGGTCAAGCAGCTTCGCAGCATGGCCCATCACCTCAACCCCGCCATCATCATCGGTAAGTCCGATGTCAACGAGGGCACCGTCGAGCAGACGGTCGCCTACCTGGAGAAGCACGAGCTCGTTAAGTGCTCCGTGCTCGATGGCTCCAGTCTTTCCGCCCGCGAGGCCGCCGAAGAGCTCGCTGAGCGTTGCCACGCCGAGGTCGTCCAGGTCATCGGCCGCAAGTTCTCGCTGTATCGCGAGTCCTCGCGCAAGGACATTGAGAAGATCAAGCTCGTCTAAGAGCCAATGATCCGGCGAGCGAACACATAGCAAGCTTACGGGTGCCCAAGTACTTCGGACGCCCGTTTTTTATCGCTCGACCAGCACGCGATTGAGCCGCCCCTCCACCAAGCGCTCGTATAGACGCCGCGTCTCGGGCTCGGGCACGCCATTGACCTGCTCCCTCAGATGATGCATATGCCCGCTGTACAGCTCGACGATATCGCGTCGTCGCCCCGCCGCACTGTAGACGCGCATGGCGCAGCGCACCATATCCTCACGCGCCGTCTCTTGCCGCAGCCCCGACTCCACCAGCCATACCGCCGACTGCAGGTCGTTTTCTTCTAGGGCGGCATTCGCGCCCCGAATCATGCAGTCGATATACTTCGATTCCATAATGCGTCGCATACGCAAAAAGTAGGTGGGGTTACAGCCATTGGGCACATGCAGCGGTCCGGCATAAAGTTGCTCAATCTTAAGGCACAACTCGACCAGATGGGGCCCGCGCGCACCCGTGCGATTTCCCAAAACCTCGCGGCTTATCTGGTCAAACAGCCGTACATCGGTCTTGACGTAGTCACCGTTGAGTCCGATGCATTCATTTTGGATGAGCACACACGACTTGCCATCCGGCGTCGGTCCCAAAGCCGACCGCAAGCGCGATATCGTCGAGTACAGGTTGTTGCGGGCGCTATTGAACTCGGCATGGGGCCACAACTCCATTGCCAGCGTCTCGCGGTCGACGAGCGCATCCATGCCCAGTGCAAGCCGCTCGGCAAGCGTCGCCGCCTTCTTGCGGCGCCACATTTTGTCCGTGATGGGAAACCCGTCGCGCTCGGCGCGGAACGCACCAAACATGCGAATCTCGATATGGTCGATGGTATCAACGGCTTCAACCTCGCCAGCCTGGAACAGGCGCTCGCCCTCCCCTTCCAAATCGTCGCGCAGCGAGTACCGCGACAGCTCGCGCACGGGAAGCTTCTTGCGAATCCTGGTCGCCGGCTCGCCCAGACAATGCATGGCAAGGCGCGCAAAGAGCCGATACGATGGTTCCAGAATCCCCGCGCGATTCATGGACATCCAGGCCGCGAGATCGCTATCTCGCCCCGCGCAAGCCAAATGCAGCGCCACCATCCAGGCTTCTGCACCACCAACCTGCGTCTGGCTTATATCGAGCAACTCCGCTTCCTCGCGTACCGAAACCATCGAGGTGTTACGCAGATACGCCGCGCGCTCCAGCAGCAATGCGTTATCGCGCATGTACGCAATCGACTCCTCGGCAAGTTTGAGCACTTGGACCGCACGGAACTTTGCATTAACCGGCCGTCCCTCTGCCAGCGACTGCCAGCCTTCTAGCAACAGGCCAAACAGCTGAATCTGGTTGTCGCGCATGCGCACGGCAAAACGATCGAGCTCGTTGAACGCCGCGTCGTCGGTTACCGGCAGGCCGGAAAGGAGCCGCCGTGCCGCCAACACCATGCGCACCCAGATAGCCATCGCCTTAAGCCCACGCACGTCGAGCGCCTCCCGCACCACCGTCATCTCGTCGTCGCGCTCGTCGGTTCCCGTAAACGACCCGTCAAAGAGCTCCACCAGCATGCTATCGGCCCGTATAACAATCCCCGCGATGTCGAGCTCACAGTCGTAGGCCTTGCTCGTTTTGAGCTGCTGTAGAACGCCGCCGTCATCTCCCCGCTCGGTCAGGCAGCGCTTGACCTCGATATGCGCGGACAACATATCGAGTGCGGTATGGGATGTCTCGATTTCTGGCACGGCCAGGTTCGTAGGAAGCCCAAGCCCGTTGTCCCCATAGCAAACAGCCGTCAGTGTCTGGGCCACTCTCCATGAAACAGGGTCTATTTCGCAGGCCGCCCGTTCGCCCCCGCGCTCGATGACCGATGCCATATAGCGAGCGAGCTTTGTATTGGACACGCTGACCGCTGCCAAATACACGCCGAGCGCCTCGGCAGGCGTTGGCTCTGGAGCCGGATCGTCGGCATCGATCGTACCCAGCGCTGCTCGGCAGATATCGGCCCCGTGCCCCGTCAGAGCAAGATCGACCCCATACTGCCCAGCAAGTTCAAGGACCGCTCCACGGTCCAAAAAGGCGTCCGCCAGGCCCATCGCCGCATCGCATCGGCCCGCTTTAAGCAAAATCCGGGCCGCCCTCGGAACAAGTTCGGGGCGAACCTCGGCCACCAACTTACGCAAACGCAAGCGTCCGTTATCCTCCGTGCCCAGACACGTAAAACTCCGCTCGGCGGGGTCCAAGCCAAAGATCGGGTAGTCGCGTACAAAGTAGGACTGGTCGACCATCGATAGCCTCACCCCGCAAGCCTCGAGTTCTGCGATATTGCCCTCGCCCATCAAAATCATGAAACATGCCACGCAAAACAGTGCATTATTGTCGAGCGAAGCCAGATCGACAAGTGCCGCGCCATATACGTTGACAATCTCGTTTTCGAGCAGACCGGCTACGTCGCCTTGGCCATACAGACCCGTCTGCAATGCCGAAACGAGCTCGGGCACGCCCTGCGTAAGCTGATAAAAGTCGAGCGATGTGCTGATCGAAAACGCCGATGCCCACGCCGAATACTCATAGGCATGTACCTTGAGCATCTGCGCATTGATCTTAACCGAATCGCCCAGCCCATGAATCAGTTGACGATTTGAAGGACGGCAGGAGATAAAGACCCCTACCCCCATAGCGCGCAGGCCGCGAATCCTGTCGATAAGGTCTTCGGTATCGTGCTGATCGAGGTTTGGCACATTATCAATCGCGATAAGGGAGTGCGGTTTGTCTTTGAGTTCTTCGGTAACCACCTCGAGCTGCATAAACACCTCGCGCCCAATGGCGCGATCGGCCTCGATAATCCGCACGGGGCCTCGCGTCGGGTCGCATTTAACCTCATGGGTGTACTGCAGCAGCACCGAGGTCTTCCCAAACCCGTCGGGCGCATAAAGAACCACGATGCCGGCCTTTCGGCCCTTGGCGAGAAGCTCATTCATCAAGCGTTCGCGTCGCACCATATAGCCACCGCCCAGCGGCATCAGCTCGAGGTCGTCTATACTGCTCAAATCGTTTACCATGCCCGCTCCTCAACTCGACCGTATGGACACTGTAACCGCAAGACCATACAAGCCGCGCCATGAATAGAGCGACCTTGTGTTCTAGGTTGTCTTTTGGTACGCAAGCGGCAAGCTTTTGTACAGCGAGGGCCGATTGTTATTAATCCCCCGACTAATCGGTCTTTAAGCAGGTAAATGGCTTGTCAGCTTGTCCCATCTAAGCGGCAGTGTAACGCAGATGAACAAGGTTCAGCCATGTCATTCAACTCGCCTAGCACCCGCTACCGTCTACGACCTTTTAGTGGCATTTTTGCATAGAATCTGGTATGGAATGAATCAAGCTGTTGGGCATCCGGCATTCGTCAAGCTTGCGACAAGATTTTGGTCAAGCGGGCGGAAAGGGATAGCAAAAAGGCCCCCGCAAAGCGGAGGCCTTAGGCAAGGCTATGTCGAGATGCAGGATTCGCGCTACTCGCAGAGCGAAAGGGCGGCCTCGTCGGCAACGACAACGCAGTTGGTGTGCAGCTGCAGGATCGAAGCCGGGCACGCGGGCGTAACCGGACCATAGCACATGTCATGCACGGCCTGAGCCTTGGCCTCGCCGTTGGCGACGACCAAGATCATGCGGGCATACATGATGGTCTGGGTACCCATGGTGTAGGCCTGACGGGGAACGTCGTCGATGCTGTCGAACAGGCGGCTGTTGGCCTGAATGGTGCTCTCGGTGAGGTCGACGCAGTGCGTGCCCTTGGAGAAGTGGTCATCGGGCTCGTTGAAGCCGATGTGGCCGTTGTTGCCAATGCCGAGCAGCTGCAGATCCGGGTAACCGGCGGCGGCGACGATCTTGTCGTACTCAGAGCAGGCAGCGGCGGCGTCGTGGTTGGAACCGTCGGGCACATGCGTGTTGTTCAGGTCGATGTTGATGTGATCGAAGAAGTTCTCACGCATAAAGTAGTGATAGCTCTGGGGATCGTCGTGCGAAAGGCCGCGATACTCGTCCAGGTTGTAGGTGCTGACCTCGGCAAAGTCGACGTCGCCCTTCTCGTACCAAGCAGCGAGCTGCTTGTAGGCACCGATCGGGGTGGAGCCAGTGGCAAGGCCCAGCACACAGTCGGGCTTGAGGATAACCTGCGCCGAGATAATATTGGCGGCCTTGCGGCTCATATCCTCGTAGTCTTTAGCTTTAATGATCTTCATTACGCGTCCTTTCTCGTACAAGAGAGGCAAGGCTCCCCTTACAAGCACTTGCCCGCGGCCCGCGTCGGCCGCAACCAACGTGTGCGGCCACCAGGGCGAGGTCGCGTAATGTATGTGTCTCGTGTCTAGCCGCGTCGAGGCCCCTGCCCGTCCACGGTGACCCGAAGCCTTTTAGCTTCGGACAAACCCCATCTTGCCACGGAGGGCGTCCTCTTTCAAGTGCGCCCTCCGTAAACGTGTTTGAATTGTAGGCTAATGGCCACGTGCACTTGCTAGCGCTCGCGAGCAACGATGAGCTGGTCCATCTCTTCGACATGCACGCCAACGGAGCCCTTGATGCTCGAGAACTCAACGGAGTTGCACACTAAGATGGGAACCGTCACATCGTAGCCCTCAGCAGCAATTGCCTCGCGATCGAACTCAATGAGCACATCGCCCTTATGGACGATGTCACCCACTTGCGCATGTACGGTAAAGTGCTTGCCCTCAAGCTGAACAGTGTCCAAACCAACGTGGATGAGCACGTCCAAGCCATCGACCGTGTTAAGCGCAACAGCGTGTCCCGTGGGAAAAATGGCCTCGACCTTGGCATCAGCCGGTGCAATCACACGCGTGCCGGTAGGCTGAATCGCCACGCCCTGGCCCAAAAGCCCGGTGGCAAATGTCTGGTCGTTTACCTCGGACAACGGAATGACGTCGCCCGAGATGGGAGCATCCAGCGTAAGGACTCGACCACGCATACCAAAAGACCTTAGGACTTTAGTGAACATGCTCCCCCTCGGACATACCAATCGACCAAAATAGCCTTAACAGTTTACCACTTGGCACTCGTTTTTGACCATTAGGGAAGTTCGCGCTTGACAACCTCGACGATGTCGTCAACAACGCGCTGGGTCAGCGCGTGCGTCTCGGCCTCGGCCATAACGCGGACCAGCGGCTCGGTACCGCTCGGGCGCACCAGAATGCGGCCGCGGCCGTCAAGCTCCTTCTCGGCAGCAGCGACGGCATCCCAGATGGGCTGGCAATCGTCCAGACCAGCCTTGTTGTCGGAATGCACGTTGACGAGTACCTGCGGGTACTTCTTCATGATGCCGGCAAGATCGGTGAGGGTGCGACCGGTGCGCTTAAGCACGGCCAGCAGCTGAAGAGCCGTCACCAGGCCGTCACCGGTGGTGTTGTGCTCCAGGAAGATGATGTGGCCGGACTGTTCGCCGCCGATGACGGCACCGTCCGCAAGCATACGCTCCAAAACGTAGCGGTCGCCCACAGCGGTCTGAACCATCTCGAAGCCCTGCTCCTTCATAGCGATGGAGAAGCCAAGGTTGCACATGACGGTCGAGACGATCTCGGAGTTGGCGAGCTTGCCGCGGGCGGCGAGGTCAGAACCGCAGATAGCCAGGATGTAGTCGCCGTCGATCTCATTGCCCTCGCTGTCCACGAACAGTACGCGGTCGGCGTCGCCGTCGTGGGCCAGACCGATGTCAGCATGGGTGCGCAGCACGAGCTCGCGCAGGGGCTCGAGGTGCGTAGAGCCGCACTCGACATTGATGTCGGTGCCGCAGTAATCGGTGTTGATGGCATGGACCGTGGCACCCAGGCGCTGCAGCGCGGCAGGCGTGGTCTGGCAGGAAGCACCGTGACCGCAGTCGACGGCAACCACCAGGCCATCGAGCCTCAGGCCATCAAGCGTATCGATGGCGTGGTCGACGTATGCCTTGCGAGCGTCCTTCATCTTGATGATGTGGCCCACGCCGGCACCGGTCGGCAGCGTGTCGGCAGCCATGGCTTCCTCGGACATGACCCAGGCGCTGATCTCTTCCTCGACCGCATCGGGAAGCTTCATGCCCTTGCGGCTAAAGAACTTGATGCCGTTGAACTCCGGCGGATTATGCGAAGCAGAGATGACGATGCCGCCGTCGAGCTCATTCTGGACGGTGAGCAGCGCCACGGCAGGCGTGGGGATGACGCCGCAGCAGTGCGGACGACCGCCCTCGGCCATGATGCCGGCGGTCAGAGCGCTCTCGAGCATAGTACCCGAAAGACGCGTGTCGCGGCCGACGCAGATATCCGGACCAAGGAACTTGGTCGCCGCGCGGCCCAGGCGAAACGCGAGGTCGCACGAAAGGTCGGCATTGGCGACGCCACGGACGCCGTCGGTACCGAAGATGTTCTGGGGCATAGGATCGCTCCTTCCCTAGCAGGCGATATGCAACCGCCCACCCTAGTCGAAAAAGAAAAGCGGGACCCGCCGAGGAATCGGCAGGCCCCGCTTGTACATTGTATCTCGAAAGGAGATAAAACCTTAGCGCTTGGAGAACTGGGGAGCGCGGCGGGCCTTCTTGAGGCCGTACTTCTTGCGCTCGACCACGCGAGCATCGCGCGTAAGGAAACCGGCCTTCTTGAGGTCAGCACGGTAGTCGCCAGCGTTCAGAAGAGCGCGGGCGATGCCCAGGCGCAGAGCGCCGGACTGACCGGAGATGCCGCCGCCATCGCACAGAGCGATGACGTCGAACTGACCGGCGGTGTCGGTCACCTTGAAGGGAGCAAGGGCGTTCTCAACGAGCTGATGACGGCCGAAATACTGCTCGGCGTCACGCTTGTTGATGGTCACCTTGCCGGTGCCGGGGACGAGACGGACGCGGGCGACGGCGTTCTTACGACGGCCGGTACCCTGGTAGACAACGGTGTTCTCAGCCATCTTTAAGCCTCCAGCTCAATCTTCGTGGGGTTCTGGGCAGCGTGCGGATGCTCGGCACCAGCGTAGACCTTAAGCTTGGTCATCTGGGCACGGCCGAGGGTGGTCTTGGGCAGCATACCGCGAACGGCGCGCTCGATGACCTTCTCCGGGTGCTTCTCCATAGCCTGGCGGAAGCTCTCAGCCTTGAGGCCGCCGTTGTAGCCGCTGTGGCGATAATAGGTCTTCGTGTCGGCCTTGTTACCGGTAAGCTGGACCTTATCGGCGTTGATGACGACAACGAAGTCGCCGCAGTCGCTGTTGGGCGTGAACTGGGGCTTGTTCTTACCGCGCAGGATCATTGCGATCTGGGTGGCAAGACGGCCCAGGACAGCACCATCGGCGTCGACGAGAACCCAGTTGCGCTGGACCTCGCCCTGCTTGGCGTAGTGAGTCGATTTCGAAATCACTTAGACTCCTCCATGTACAGTACGTGTTGTTACAGAGATTCACGGGGCTCTGCAAGTAACCCGTCCATATTACCCCGCTCGCCGTACGAGTCAACAGGTATTTTGGCTCCGACCAGAGTTTCTGCACATGTCATCCACGAGCCGTGACGTTGCAGCGCTAGCGCTCGACAAATGCCTCGATATCTCCCAGCAAGCGCTTTGCCTCCTGGCGGCCCTGGATATACAGGTCGAGAAGCTTGGCCGGATCATGCTCGACATGGCCGACCTCGACCGGCTTTTGCGGAGCGATGACCAGCGCGCGGCCCTCGCGCTCATACTTCCACAGGTGCATGCGCTGGAGGTTATAGCGGTCGTGGCGCGTCTCGATAGCCTCGAGCAGGTAGGGGTAGTCGGCATAGCGGGCGCGCGCGGCAGGCATAAACTCGTAGGGCTTTTTCTCGTACGAGCGGTCCTGCGTGACAATGACAACCGCGCGCTCGAAGCCGGCCTCCTCCAGCACATGCTCGATAGGAACCGAATCGGCTACGCCGCCGTCGACGTATTTGTGCCCGTCAATCTCGACCGGCGGCGTCACCAGCGGCAACGAGGTCGAGGCACGCACGCAATCGATATCGAGCATGGCGTTTTTGACGGGCAGGTAGGCAGCGGTGCCGAATAACATGTCCGTCGCGACAGCATACATTTCGATGGGGCTCGCGTCGAAGGTCTCGTTATCGAAGGGGTCTAGGCGATCCTGCACGTCGTTGAAAATAAAGTCGTAGCCGACGATGGAACCCGTGGACGCAAACGATGCGGCGCCCATGAAGCGGTTGTCGTTGCAGAAAGCCAGGTTGATGCGGTTGGCACGGCCGATCTGGTGCGACTTGTAGTTCACGCCGTTGAGAGCGCCGGCCGATACGCCATATACCGCCGGAATCTCGACACCGGCCTCCATGAGGACGTCGAGCACGCCCGCGGTAAACTGCCCGCGAAAACTACCGCCCTCCAGGACGAGCGCGACCTTGCCAGCATTTTTCGCCTTATCTTCTATAGTCATGATGACCTCCTACCGTTGCGTTTTGGCTTTCTTCTACCCAGTTTTGCAGAGGAGAGCGCGCAGGTTTTGGAGTTGAGAAGGACGGGGCGGTCGGCGGGAAAGCGCGTCCCGGTCTCAGAGCAAATTCCGGGTCGCAGTTTCCGCTGAGCCCGCCAACCGGAAAATGAATCCCATTCCGAGCTTAGATTTCGGGATGTAGTTTCCACTTGAGGCGTCATCCGGAAACTACGTCCCAGTCTGAGCGCGGATTCCGGGATGAACTTTCCGCCAACAACCCATTCGGAAAATGCATCCCATTCTGAGCCGATATTCTGGGACACAGTTTCCGTTGGACGACCGCTGGGAAAGCGCGTCCCACTCTGCGTCACTGAGGCTTTTTCTTTACGCTCGCGCCCTGCACAGAGTTCGATTCTCCGCGGTACGGGGCTTGCGTTGAGGCGGGGCATGGGTCGCCGGAGCTAATCGACATCGCATCGATATCTGGCTGGGGCATTGCGCGGAGAATCCGCGTATTTGCTTCGCAAATCCGCACCGGCTTCGGCCGCCTGCCGGCGTCCTCGCCCGCTCGCTACAAACGCTTCGCGTTTGCTTAACGCTCGCGCCCTTCACAGAGTTCGATTCTCCGCGGTACGGACTAGAAATAAACAGACAGGTAGATACGAATATCTACCTGTCTGTTACTTATGGTGGAGGCGCGGAGAATCGAACTCCGGTCCACGAAAGCCCCCTGATTGGCATCTCCAAGCTCAGTCGCTGGTTTTGTCTCGGACGCTTTGCGCGCAGCGACACGCTCGCGACGTCCTAACCGGTTCGATCTTAGCCCGCGCCATACCGATTACGTGCGCAGGAGCATTCCCCTAACATGACGTCGCGCCGGTGTCGGGGAAATCACCGGGTTGACGCGCCGCTATAAATTAAGCAGCGAGAGCCATAGGCTCAAAAGAAGAGTTGTTGTCAATTCAATTTGACGGTACCCCTGTTTAACGAGGCGAGGAGACCTCGGCTTGCTTCCTCTCTCAGAGCTATCGTGTCGAAACCAGTCGCCCCCGAATGTTGGGAAAGTCTGGATGGTATCGGGCCTGCAAACACCCGATAACCGTCGACTTTTCAAGGAACATACGGGGCGAGCCCCGCTTGTGGAGTGTTATCTTACCACGTTCTGAAAGCGGACAGCTGTTCTATGCACGAGCTGTGAAGACCCCAATGTGCGCCGCACTTCGCACTTTTGCTACCGATCGCGTCACGTATATTTTCGCCAAGCAAAATTGACCCGTCGAAAGGACCGTTATGGATACCAAGCAGCAACTCGTCAATGCCCTCGCAGGCCTGGGCTCAACCATTACCGAAGCTATGGATGTCATCGAAGGCTTTGTCCCCTGCGGACATCCCGCCCTCACGGTATCGAACGCACTCGTCGCGCTGGACGCTGCCGATGATGCCGCTCTTGCCCAGCAGCTTGAGACCGTCGAGGGCTTTATCGACCACGTGAGCGAGAACCGTGGCGTGACCGCCTACCACGGCATCGAGGTCGAGCTCGCGGGCCCCAAAGCCGATCTGCTCGCAGCAATCCGCGAGGTAGGTGCCCTCATGCAGACCGCAGGCGTCAAGAACACCCAGGTCAACGAGTGGGTCTACCGCAGCCTGGCAGCACTCGACAGCTCCGACGAAAAGGCAGCCGAACAGCTCGCAGAAAGTCCCGCCATTAAGGCCGAGCTTTTGTAAATAGCAGGCGCGGGTCCCTTGGCGCATCGTCGTCCAAGAGGCCCGCAAACAGTTCGCGTCAACCGATAGCCGCGCCGCCGCGTTCGGCCAAAGCAAGAATCGGCATCATTTGACGAGGTGTCTTTGCTGCAAGATCGGCATGCTCGAGCAGCTTGCGATCGTTAGTTACCAAGTAATCGACCTGCGCGCGCTTGCACGCGGCGAGCACCAAGTTGTCTTCGTAATCGCGATGGAGCGCTAAGTATTTGTCGGCCAGCCAAAGGTCCGACGCATCTGCGCCCACGGCCGTGGCGTTTTCGGTCATGTTCCGAACAAACGCCAGCGCCGCATCGCCAATTGCACGGGCAGACGCCTCGTCGAGCGCTCCCCCACTGGCAAGAACGCTACGCTTCAGCTCGTGTTGGACAACGTACAGCACGTCCTTGGCGATATGCACCGGAAAGAACAACGTTGCGCCCGATTCCGTCGCCCGCCCAATAAACGCACGCGCGGCAAGCGACTCGGCATGGTCGACGCAAAACGAATCGACCCATACGTTGGCGTCCACCATTATTTTGAGGGGAGCCCCGCTCACAGGATCATCCCCTTTTGGCGATAGCGCTCGTCCATGGCTTCGGAATAGATTGTGTCCCAATCGCGATCGTCGGATACGGGCAACGTAGCGATGCCCAGGTCCGCGTAAAGCTGATCCGCCACCGCCCATGATGCGGCGAATGGCGTATCGGGCGCGACGGTCTGCTGCCGGTCGTCGACGGCCGCAAGCACTTCCTCGCACTGCCCGCCACCCTGCGCGACCTTGGCCACCACCTTTTTGATGAGTTCGGGCAGTGACCCGCCCGAAAGCCGCAGCACCTCCTCGGCACGATTCTTGACCTGGCGATCTACGCGAACGTTCACCTGCGCCATGCCGCTAACAGCACCCACGTCGATCCCGCTCCCTTCAATTGCTAGCCCTGCTAGCAACACTATATAGAGAAGCTAGCACATGGTCAAACGCAAAAGGCCTGCGCCCGGACGACGCCGATGCCGTCCGGGCGCAGGCCAGATAACGTGGGTGAACACGTCTGCTAACGCAGATATGCCTTGGCGTTGCTCAGGCTGTAGGCAATCGTCGAGCCGTTGTGCAGCAGTGACGACGTCTGCGGAGTGATCATGCCGGTAATGCCCAGCGCCAGGAGCGCCGAGTTGGTGAGCATCACCTTGGAATACGAACTCGTCAGACGATCGATAAGCCCCTGACTCATACGGCGCAGGCGCACGATCGCGGCAAGATCCGTATCGGTCAGGATGATGTCGGCAACCTCCTTGGCGATGTCGCTTCCGCCACCCATCGCCAAGCCCACGTCGGCCAAACCGAGCGCCGGCGAATCGTTGACACCGTCGCCCACCATGGCAACGTGGCGCCCCTCGCCCTTAATGCGTTCCACATAGGCGTACTTGTCCTCGGGCAGCAGCTCGGCCTTAAACTCATCGACACCTGCTTCGCGAGCAATGCGCTCGGCCGTGCGTTCCGAGTCGCCCGTGAGCATGACCACGTGCTTAACGCCCAACGCGTGCAGGTCGGCGATGGCCTCGCGGACCCCGGACTTGAGCGGGTCCTCGATACCGAGCACGCCGACGACCTTGCCGTCGACCGCCAGATACAGCGGCGACAGGCCCTGCATCTGGGACTCAATGCGCTCCTTAATGTCGGAATCGAGCTGCGCACCCTCGTCCTCAAATACAAAGTGCGCGGAACCGATGATGGCGCGACGCCCTTCGATGGACGAAGCGATGCCGTGCGCCACGATGTACTCGACGGCGGCATGGCGCTCGCGGTGCTCGAGCCCGCGCTCGCGTGCCGCATTGACCACGGCGCGTGCCACCGGATGCGGGAAATGCTCCTCCAAGCAAGCGGAAAGGCGCAGGATCTCGTCCTCGCTCCAGCCATCGGTCGTGAGCACGCAAGCTAGACGCGGCTGTGCCTCGGTGAGCGTGCCGGTCTTATCAAACACGATGGTGTCAGCCTTGGCAAACGACTCAAAGTACTTCGCGCCCTTGACCATGACGCCCATCTTGGCGGCATCGCTCATGGCGGTCATGACGGCGACGGAACCCGTGAGCTTGAGTGCGCACGAGTAGTCGACCATCAGCGCCGCCGAGGTCTTGATAAGGCTGCGCGTGGTGAGCGCAACCAGGCCCGCGAGCAGGAAGTTCCACGGGACGATCTTGTTGGCGAGGTCCTCCATATGCGACTGGCCCTCGGATTTGAGCGAGTCGGCCGTCTGCACGAGCGAGACGATCGAGCGCAGTTTGGTCTGCGCCGTGTTGGCGCGCACGCGCACCAAGATGCTGCCGTCTTCCACGACGGTACCGGCGAACACGTCGTCGCCCACGCTGCGCTCAACGGCCAGCGGCTCACCGGTCAGGGTCGCCTGGTTGACCATAGCGCTCCCCTGCTCGACGACACCGTCGATGCAAATGGACATGCCAGTGCGCACGGCGACCAGATCGCCGGGCTCGAGCTCGGTCGCAGCAACGCTTACCTCGGTATCGCCGACGACCTTTTGCGCCTTGTCGGGTACATCGAGCAGCGAGTTGATGAGCTCGTTTTCGCTCATGGCGCGGGTGTAGTCCTCGAGCAGCTCACCCACATTGAGTAAAAACATCGTTTGGCCCGCGGTGTCGACGTCGCGTTTGACGAACGAAATGCCGATGGCCGAAGCGTCGAGCACAGGAACGGTCAGGCGCGGCTGCGCCAGCTCATGAAGGGCAGCGCGCAAAAATGCCATGTAACCGGCCACGACAAACACCGCGCGCAGTGGCGTGGGCAAAAACCAGCGACGTGCGTAATGGGCACCGACGAGTGTCGCCAGGTCCATAACGAGTTTGTGCTTGCGCGGCTCGAGTTGCATCACGTAGCCCGTCTTTGCGTCGGCAATGGCCTGGGCATCGAGCGCACCGACGGCGACCAGCACGGCATCGCGGCGCGGCTCGTCATATTCGAGCGCCATCTGGCCAATACGGCCATAAACGCGTACCTTGTGCACGCCGTCGATATCGCCGCTGAGCTTAAGAAGTGCATCGAGATCGCTCTCTGGCACAGGACCCGCCAATTGAAGACGGGTCCTGCCGGGGATCTCGCTAATAATCGAGAATCTCATAGTTTGTGCCTGGGAGCGTTACTCGGCTGCCTCGTCAGCAGCGGCCTCGCTCTGGGTGATATAGGCCGCCTCGGCAACCATGTCATCGACATTGGCCTTGGCCTGCTCGACCATGTCCTGGTAGCAGTTCTTGACGCGCATGCCGCACGCGATACCCTGCACGCAGGCATTCTTTACCGGAGCGCTGGTGAGCAGCTTGATGCCGGCCGTACCGAGCAGAAAACCGCCACCGACAAGCAGGGTGTTAAACGTCGACTTCTTCATGTTGCTTCTCCCTTTTGCCGCATTGGACGCGGCATGGTGCCTCAGCACCCGAGTAAACAAGTTTGCTCGAGCACGCTTTTGAAAAATAGTTTAGTTTATCTAACTATTGAGGTCAACAAAGGTTAACTTTTTGGAAATCTTGGGGCGCGATGTGACCAAGGGACCGCCCCTGCTTCACATCCACAAAAAATGAGGGCGCCAACGGCGCCCTCATTCACCAAATTCCATTCAGCCTACCTGACCCGAACGGCCGAGTCATTGCAGAACCCGGGAGCCCCGGCAGGGTGGGCGCTTGCTCAAAATGAGTTCCCTTCAAAACAATGGGCGCGCCAACAGCGCGCCCATTCACTCTATTCAATCCAGCCCACCTGACCCGAACGGCCGAGTCGTTGCGGAACCCGGAAGCCCCGGCGGGGCGGGTGCTTGCTCAAAATGAGTTCCGCACGCAAAGAAGGCCACTTAATGTGGCCTTCGTCTTGCGCAGGACTGTTTGAAATTTTGAGGAAGCACCCGCCCTGCCGGGGCTCCCGGGTTCCCGTTTACGAGAGCGACGTTCTCAGCAACTCGTTGAAGAGCTTCGGGTTGCCCTTACCGCGGCTCGCCTTCATGCACTGGCCCACCAAAAAGCCGATAACCTTCTGGTTGCCGTCACGATACTGCTGCGCCTGATCGGCACAGTTTGCCAGCACCTCGTCCACGATCGGCTGCAGCGCGCCGGCATCGCTCACCTGACGCATACCACGCTCGTCGACGATCTTGTTGGGATCGTCACCGGTCTGGGCCATGGCCTCAAAGACCTCGTGCGCCTGGTTGGAGCTGATGGCATCGGTCGCCAGCAGCTTGGCAAGCGCCGCCACTTGAGCCGGCACGATGCCGGACTCGGCCAGCGACACGCCCGCGCCCTTAAGGTAGGCGATCATCTCGTTGACCAGCAAGTTTGCGACCGTCTGGGCCTCCTTGCCAGCCATACCGGCAGCGGCGGCCTCAAAGAAGTCGGCAAACTCGGGGTCGCCGGCAATCTGCTCAGCGTCGGCCGTCTTAATGCCAAAGTCGGCCTCAAAACGGGCGCGCTTGGCATCGGGCAGCTCGGGAATCTCACCTCGGCAGCGGTCGATGAACTCGTCGTCCAGATCGAACGGCGCCAGGTCGGGATCGGGGAACAGGCGATAGTCGTCGGCCGTCTCCTTGACGCGCATGACCACGGTGCGCTTGCGGCTAGGCTCCCAGTGGCGGGTCTCCTGATAGATAATGCCGCCCTCCTCGAGCACCTCAGCCTGGCGGCAGATCTCGTAGGCAAGGCCGTCATGCAGGCTCTTAAACGAGTTGAGGTTCTTGAGCTCGGTCTTGGTGCCCAGCTTGGTCTCGCCGCGGCGGCGCAGCGACACGTTGCCATCGCAGCGCATGGAACCCTTTTCCATGGAGCAGTCCGAAATGCCCAGCGTCACAAAGATGCGACGGAGCTTCTCCATAAACAGGCGAGCCTCCTCGGGCGTGCGCAGATCGGGCTCGGTGACGAGCTCGATCAGAGGCGTGCCGCAGCGGTTGTAGTCGACGAGCGACTCGGCAGCGGCGGTAATGCGGCCCTCGGCACCGCCCACGTGCACCATCTTGGCGGCGTCCTCTTCCATATGGATGCGCAGGATGCGAATGGGCACCGTGTAGGAACCGTCCTCGCGACGCTCGGGCATGGTCATATTGGACGCGTCATAGCTGGCCAAGTGTCCGGCGCGCTGATTGCCCTCGCGCATCGTGGAGGACATGGACGTGGACAGGCCCTCGGCGTTGGCCGAGGCGCTCGCCAGACTCTGGGCCTCGGCCTCGCCAAACGCGCAGTCGGGGCGCTCGGCGGCACCGCGACCGGTCACATCCAGATCCAGGTGACCGTACATGGCAAAGGCAACCGGACCCTGCGTAGTCTGGAAGTTCTTGGCCATATCGGGATAGAAGTAGTGCTTGCGGTAGAACATCGAGTGGCGCTGGATCTCGCAGTTGGTGGCGAGACCGGCCTTGACGATGCTCTCGATGGCGCGCTTGTTGGGCACCGGCAGGGCGCCGGGCAGGCCCAGGCACACCGGGCACACGTTGGCGTTGGGTTCGTCATCGTGGCTGAGCTTGCAGTTGCAGAACATCTTGGTATCGAGTGCGGTGAGCTCGGTATGGATCTCCAGGCCGATCACGGCCTCCCAATCCTGCAGGACCTCGGAAAGCTCCTTCATTACAGCTCGCCTCCCTTCCCGGCAAAATCGGGCGCGACGGAAAGCACGGGCGCACCCGTGGCGGCATCGGCAAAGCCGCGCTCCAGGGCGCGGGCAAACGTGAGCAGCTGACGGTCCTTAAACGCCGGACCCACCAGCTGGGCAGAAACGGGCAGCTGAGTGTCCTCGCCCAGGCCCAGCGGCACCGAGATGCCGCCGTTGCCGCAAATGTTGAGCGAGATGGTGTACAGGTCGGAGAGGTACATCTGCGTGGGGTCGCTGATCTCGCCAAACTTAAAGGCCGTGCGCGGCGAGGCGGGCATGAGGATGGTGTCCACCTTGGCATACGCGGCGTCGTAGTCCCGCGTGATGAGCGTACGGGCCTTTTGCGCAGCGTAGTAGTACTTGTCGTACACGCCCGAGCTCAGCAGGTAGGCGCCGAGCATCTGACGGCGCTTGGCCTCGGCGCCAAAGCCGTGGGCGCGCGACAGCGAGCTCTGGTCGGACAGGCTGGCGCAGCCCTCCTCCTGATAGCCGTAGCGAATGCCGTCGAAGCGGGCCAGGTTGGAGAACGCCTCGGCCGGGCCGATGACGTAGTAGGCGGCGATGGCGGCATCCAGGTGCGGCAGGTCGACCTCGACCAGCTCGGCGCCCTGGTTCTGCAGCTCCTGGGCGGCGCGCTGAACAGCGGCCTTGACCTCGGGCGTCAGGCCCTCGGCCTCCATAAACGCGGGGATAATGCCCACGCGCTTGCCCTCGATGCTGTCGTTGAGGTGCTCGGTAAAGTCGACGGCGCAATCCTGGCTGGTGCAGTCGTACGGATCGTGGCCCGCGCCGGTAAGCGCGTTCATGGCCAGCGCAACATCCTCGACCGTGCGGCCAAAGGGCCCCACCTGGTCGAGCGACGAGCCAAAGGCAACCACGCCGTAACGGCTCACGGCGCCATACGTGGGCTTAAAGCCCACCACGCCGCACAGCGACGCCGGCTGGCGAATGGAGCCGCCGGTGTCCGAGCCCAGCGAGAGCGCGACCTCGCCCGCGGCGACGGCTGCAGCGGAGCCGCCCGAGGAGCCGCCGGGCACGCGCTCGGTATCCCAAGGGTTATTGGTGCGGTGGAACGCCGAGCTCTCGGTGGAGCTGCCAAAGGCAAACTCGTCCATGTTGGCCTTGCCCATGGGCAGGCAGCCGGCATCGAGCATGCGCTGGACGCAGGTGGCAGTGTAGACGCTCTGGTAGTCCGCAAGCATGCGGGAAGCGCAGGTGGTGCGCGTACCCACAAGGTTCATGTTGTCCTTGATGGCCAGCGGCACGCCCGCAAGCGGGGGCAGCGGCTTGCCTGCGGCACGGTCGGCATCCACGCGCGCGGCGGCCTCGAGCGCAAGCTCGGGCGCCACCTGCAGGAATGCCTGGACCCCGCCCTCGCGCGCCTCGATGGCGGCAAGGGAGGCCTGGGCCACCTCGGTAGCGGTAAAGTCGCCGGCGGCAACGCCCGCAGCGATCTGGGCGGCGGTAAGGGAATCGAAGCTCTGCGCCATTACTCGCTCTCCCCCTCTCCCAAAATGGACGGCACGCGGAAGTAGCGGTCGCGCGCGCTGCCGGCGTTTTCGAGCGCAACGTCGAGCGGCAGGTCGCGCTCGGGCTCGCGCAGGTCATCGCCCATCACGTTGGACAGGCTTCCGATGGGATGGAACGTGGGCTCCACGTCGGGCAAGTCATATTGCAGGACGGGCTCGAGCATCTGGACGGCGTCGTTCATGTAGGACGTCATCTGGGTGAGCTCGTCATCGGTCAGTGCGATCTTTGCGTACTCGGCGATGCCGCGCACGTCTTTCTCGCTGAGTGCCATAGGCGCTCCCTTCCGCATAACAGATAAACCGCTCTAGTATACAAGGCAACGCCGCTTGGAGCAGGTGCTTTACCCAAATGCAGCGAAAACGTAACGAGGGAGGCGGTTGGCAGGCGGCGGGCTGGCGGTTCTGCAGCAAAACCGCACCGTCCATAACGAAAACCGCGCCGTCCACAACGAAGACCATCACAACATTCGACGCTTTTCGCCAAAATCGCGATTTTCATCGAATGTTGTGATGGTTTGGAAGTCCCGACCACCACAAAGGTGCCTGCCCCCATTGTGGTGGTTCTGGAGAATGCCCTATGCTGAGGCCTTGGCCTTGCGGCGTTTGCGGACCGCGTGGATCACGATGTCCAGCAGCAACAGCACAATGGCTACGACCACGATGAGCACGGCAAACTCGCGCTTGCCCCAGTGGCGGCCGGCCAGCGACTTTTGCTTGTCGACGTCCTTCTTGTTGTACTTGGTGCGCACGCAGTGCACCAGCAGGCGATGGTCGTTCACGCCGTAGGGCGTGCAAGTGACGAGCGTCACCTTGTCGGCACCCGGCTCGATAGTCAGCGACTCCATCTCCTCGGGCAGCACCACCTCGGAGTCCACCATCCTGTAGGCGAGCGTCTTGTTCATGGTGTGCAGCAGCACCAGGTCGCCGGGCTCCAGCGAATGGATGTCGTCGAACATGCTCAGGTTGCGCATGCCCGAGTGCGCGGTAAGCACGCAATGCGTCGAGGTACCGCCCACCGGCAGGCTCGTGCCCTCCAGGTGGCCGACGCCCGCCATAAGGACTTCCTCGCTCGTGCCGTGGTAGATGGGCATGCTCACGTCGATGGAGGGGATCTCGACCCAGCTCATCATGGGGTCGCGGTCAAAGATGAGCTGCTCGGCGTAGGGCTCGATCTGGTCGGCGGGAAGCTCGGTGGCCTCGCCCGCCAGCTGCTCGTTAAAGGAGCGCGCCTGGAGCAGGATGCGCTCGCGCTCCTCGGCAGACAGCGCGTCCACGGTGCTGGACACGGTGCTGATCTGGTTGAACACGCCCGAGGCCTCGAGCCGGTCCAAGATCCACGGCCAGGTCATAAGGCCCACGCCAATAAGGATGATGACGATGGTGATGAGACGGTCGGCCCAGCGCGGCAGCCGCTTGCGACGGCGCTTGGGCTTTGGTTGAGGTTTGGGCTGAGGGCTTGAGCCGCCGTTGTCCGCAGCGTTATTGCTCTTCATATGTTTGGCGCCCTGCACCATCGCCGGTCACTCCTCTACAACTCAAGTTGTCTAAACAAATAATAGCCGAATTGCGAGCTCATGCGCCGGACAACGCAGCCTGGCAGCATTGCGCAGCGCGAGTTGGGCGCGACTTGGGCCAGCATTTGAGTTTTCAAAATGTCCTGAATCGGCTGGGCGATTCGGGATACAATATCAATAGAAAACGACGCACCCCGCGTAAATGTTTGGGAGCGCGGACGGCCTAGTTTTCAGCTTTTGTTAAATGCCCGGGCTCCGAACCCCGGGCATTCTTATTTGCGCTTGTTGCGGCGCAAATGCCTTCTACCGTCCGCACCGCGCGTGCGCCTACGGACCTTAAACCGAACCTCATACGAGTCAAGAAACGCGATGACGAACGTGCCCACATCGGACGGTGGAGGTTGGCTGCGTTATCCCAAAAAAACGGGGCAGACTCCAGTGCGAAGTCTGCCCCGAAAAGAGAATGGCAAAGCAAGAACGTGGATGGACGAGAAAAGTGTCCGCAAGTCTCATGGCCATCACATCCCACCTGCCAAAGGGATGGGTGAGCCAGCGTTACTCCTGCTCGGACTCCTCAGCCTGCTTACGGCTGCGGATGAGGTGCGCCACGCCGATGCACAGCACCGCGCCACCAGCAATCCAAGTGAAGGTCACGCCGTTGAGACCGGTGAGCGGGAGGTTGGAGCCCTTCTTATCGGTGACGGTGAGATGCACCATGCCGTTAGTGGCGTTGTCGGCCTGAACGAGCCCCTTATTATCTCCGTCAGTTACCTCAACCACAGGGTTGACCACTTCAGTGTTGCTCTCAGAAAGATTGCCACGCGTAATGGTGAACGTGATGCCCTTGCTGCCGTGAGAATTGTCGTAACCGGGCGCAGGAGTTTTCTCCTTCAGAATATACGTGCCTTCATCAAGGCCAAGGACCTCTATCATTCCGGTCGAATTCGTCTTGAGAATTGCGCCGTCCTCAGTTTCGCTGCTCGCAGTTGTGCCGTCCTTCTTGATGAACTTTCCAGTACCGACCTCTTGCAGAGTAAATTCAACGTTTGCGAGAGGCGGTTTCGTCTCATCGGAACCAACCTTTTTAACATCGATACCGTAGGTGTAGTCGTAGGCGGGATGCACGACTGTAGTGCCTTTGTCTTTTTCAGAGTGAGGGTTATTGGAATAGGTCAGAGTAACGGTGTTCATCTGGCCTATACCGAGCATATTGGCGTTAACCTTCGTGGGGTCAAGCTTTGCCTTATAGTTCACATAGACCTTTGAGCTGCCATCAACGTTAATGACTGCGCCACTGGTGCCATCTTGTTTTTCCACATGGGCATTTTTCAGATTTGAGAACGAAACCACAAGTTTGCCATCTGCATAAGATTTGTTGTAGCTATCCGGATGAACAACCTGATTGCCAATCTTAACCTCGACAACGGGATCATTGCCGTTAAGCTCGGGCACCATCGTAGAAGGCAGGTTATCGGTGAAGGTATAGCTGTACTCTTTATAAGTATTGATATTGCTGGCCACGGTACCTGCAAGCTGATACTCAACCAGCTGATCGGATGCAGAGTCCGCAACCCTATTGGGCACCGTAAAGACATCTCGAGAAGAGCCCTCGGGAACAACTTTGCTCGAATCAACAAAGCTGCCATTCTTGTCGTCCTTAACGGCCTTGGTCACGTTGGGGACGTCCTTCTTGGGGGTCACGTTAACGTCAGAGCCACCGACGATGGTGAAGATTGGCGAGGTATAGGCGTCGGTATTACCATCGGCACCGGTGGTCTCACTGGGCGCATCGGTCACAAAAAGCCAGTATCCGTGATCCAGATTATTAAAGTTGCCTTTGGTGGAATCGCTCGGCTTTGTCCAAGTGAACGTCTTGTCTTCCTCCAAAGCCTTGGCAATCAAGTCCAAAGCTGAACCAGTATCAACCGCTGTGGTCTTTCCAAAATTGGGGCCTTGTGCCTTACTGATAAATTCTGCCCACTCCTGAGCGTCCGCATTGGGTTTAGGCGCTCCTTTCACACCGGCAAGCTCGGTCGTCACGAGACCCTGCACTTTATCCGACGCCCACTGAATATCGGAAAGCGTCTTGTCGCCCGACTCATCCCAGCTTCCGTCGCTCTTCTGATCCTGCGTGACTTTTGCGGTGAAAATCTGGATGCCCTTGAAAGTCGTGCCGGCATAATCGTTATCAGTGATATTCACCTTGCCCTTCTCCGTAGCCACCGTCGGCGTACCCACAGCAAACGCCATGGTCACCGGGGCCATGACTCCGCCGAAGCTCAGCGCTGCTGTGAGGCCGGCGGTTACTGCCAGGCGTGCGATGTTCTTGCTCATGCTCATCTTCTTTTCCTCTGCTTTCTGCTTGATTCCCATTCGATCGGTCATCATCTGTCTGTGTCTTAGCATCTACTTCGCTACGTCTCGCCCCGCTCTCTGTGGGGCTGCCAGCTACTCTTTATGGCTGCCACCTCCCCGCTTGACCAGGAGCGCGACCACGATGAGCGCGGCTCCGGCGACCGCTGCGGCGGCCGCGGCGTACATTGCCATATCGCCAGTCGAGGGCATAAAGCCTCCGGTGGTAATGCTAGGGGGTGTGCCGGTGGGCGTGTTGATGAGCGACGCCTCCAGGCTGCCCGTCGACCCATCCGCGCTGTCGGCGCGCAGGGGCGACTCGGCCGTGATGGTGAGCTTGGGCTTGGCGGCGGCCACCTGGTCGACGTCCAGACCCTCGGCCTTGACCGTCACGGAGCGCGTACCCTCGAAGGCGGTGTAGCCCTTGGGCGCCTTGAGCTCGCGGACCTCCAGCTTGCCCGAGTCCACGCCCGAGACGGTCACGCGGCCGTCCTCGCCCGTGGTGACGGTGGCCTTGCCCTCCGCATCCCACGTGCCGTCGGCCGCCAGCGTGCGACCGCGGTCGTCGGCGATGCTCAGGACCGCCCCGGCAAGCGGCTTGTCGCCGTCGCTGCTGCGCTTGGTGAGCGCGAGATCCCAGGTGTAGGCGCACGCGTCGTCGCTCGGCGTGCGGGTGAAGCCGGCGTCGCCGGACTGGTCGGCAAAGGGAGAGCGCGGGTAGCACAGGTAGGCCTCGTTGGGGTTGCCCTTCGCGATGCCGTGGTTGCATGCGCTGTTGAGCGGCGCGTTGTACACGGCGACCACGCGGGCGCCCGCGGTGAAGGCGTCGGCCCCGCCGAGCGCGGCGATCAGGTCGCCGGTGCGCACGGTGAAGGTTCCGTCCGCCGCTATCTTGGTGGCGCACTGGGCCGTGATGTCGGTCCAACCCTTCGCGGGCTCGGTGCCGACGCGGCCGTCCTTGTCGGCCGAGACGGCGTCGAAGCCGCCGTCCGCGCCCGCCGCCACGTACACGCGCATGCTCGCGGCCACCTTGGAGGGGTCGAGCCCCGCGCCCATGGTGTCGACGAACCGCACCGCATAGGTGTCGTAGGCGGTGAGCCCGGCCGGGACCGTGGCAGAGAGACGCCAGTACAGGTCGTCTGCGACCGTGGCGTCGGCGGCCTTCTGCCAGGCGGCGGTGCTGTCCTCCAGCACATGCTTGGACACCTTGGGGGTCGCGGCCTTGGGCTTGACAGTGACGGCGCCGCCGCCCACCAGGGCCATGATCGGCGCGGTGCCGACCTCGCCCTGGGCGATGGCGTCGTCGTCGGCGACGATGAGCCAGTAGCCGCTAGGCAGCTTGGCCGCCGTGCCCGCGTTAAGGGCCACGGACACGGCGCCAGAGCTCTGGAGGGAACGAGCGAGCTGTGCGCTCAGCGCGCCCGTAAGGTGGGAATCGGTGTTGAGCCACTCGGCAGCTTTCTGCGCGGTGGTCTGGGAATTGGGCATGCCGGCGCTGTGCAGCACAGGCAGCGCGGCGTCGCGCACGGCGTCGCTTGCCCAGACAAGGTCGGTGAAGGTCTTGGCGTCGCTGTCGCCGTCGACGACGTTGGCGCTAAAGATCTGGTAGGCATCGTAGCTGCTCGCCACGGTGCCGCTCACCGTGATGGAACCGGTCGAGGTCGGAGCGGCCTGCGCGGATGCGGGGAACACAACCGCGCAGGTGCCGATCAGGAGGGCAAGCAGCGCAAACAAGATCGGGAAGGAGCAAACTTTCTTATTCACGACGCTCGCCTCCCTTCGCATTCGCCTTGCGACGAATGTGCATCCAGGCCGCAGCAGCGCAAAGCACCGCCGCGCCGGCAAGGTACGTCAGCGTGACGCCCGACATACCAGAAAGGGGCAAAGAGGTGGAGTAGGTGTTGGTGAAGGTGGGGATGGAGTCGTCGGTGAGGTTCAGTTCTTCGGCACTGACGTCAGCTTTCCAGTTGCCATCGGAGTCAACGGTTCCCTTCTTGTAGGTCACTTCACATTTGATAGTCTTATCAGGCTGAACAGTTGCCTTGGCCGCAATCTTATAGACCGAGTGGTCGTACGTGTAGTGCGAGAACTGCGAACCGTCGGTTTTCTCGCGCACATAGTACGTAAAGGTCTTGAAAAGGCCACCCGCGGAGTCGCCCGAGTCGTCGGGATTATCCCTGATATCAGAGAGCGAATACTTGAGCTCAACCTCTTTATCAGCGGTGCCCTTGAACGAAAGCGTCTGCTTCGTACCTTTACCAGAGGTGGTCACGGCAGTACCGATGATATGTTGAAATTTGCTGTCTTTCGCAAGCTGAAGTGTAAACTCCTTCATCTCGCCACCCTTAACGACCTTAGTCGCCTTAGGAGTCCAGGAAACCTCAGAGTCGTACGTGTTGGTGAAGGTTGCCTTGTTGGTGGAGGTTGCGCTGTTGGAGTCGACGATCGAATAATACCCATTAGCATCTGCTGACGCAGTCCTCGGCGAGTTAGCTGAACCCCCGGGATTCTTAGTCACGTCCACCCTATCAATCGTGAAGTTATAGACCTTAAGATCTTTAGTATCATGCGGGTTTCCCTGTGTCGGAACAGACATAAGTACAGTCGGCGTGCATTTGACTGTCACCTTAATCTCGTATACAGCATGATCGTATATGACACCAGGAAGATTGCCCGTATCTTCGACCAAGTAGTATGTAATTTCGCCAGTACCATTCGCTAATAACTGCTCGCGAAGCTGTTTGTCGTTAAGAAGCCGCTCGAGCTTCTCGCTAAGGTCAAAGGCGATGTGGCCATCAGCGCCATTTTGGGCAGATTCGACAAACTCGCAGCCACCATTGTCGAATTTATCATTCTTCCAAGAAGGCGCCTTCGCAGTATCCGAGTTCTTACGATAAACCGTAAACTTGAATTCCCCATCTTTGAGGTCGCGGCCGGCCAGCTCCTTGGTTGCCTTCAACTTAAGGCTTGGATAGACGTACGTATCCGCAGGCACGCCTAGGTACAAGTCGCCATTCGACATGATGCCGCCACCATGGTCCCAGGAATAGTTGCCCGTGATGAAAGTTGTCGCTTCATTCTGCGCACGATTCCGCGCATCAATCGCCGCCTCATCCCCGTCCTTAACACCCGAGGTCAGGCCGATGCTATTTTCTACCCCAACAGCACCGTTGACGGGAATGGTGATAGCTTTTTTAAGTTCGATGCTTCCCGAGTACCGGGCGTCTCCACCGCCAAGCATCTTACCGGTTACCACTGCGACCGGCGTATTGTGACCCCGCGCTGCGAGGAAGAAATCGGCATGACCGTACTTGCGAAACACCTCCGATTTGTATGCATCTTGATCTTCAGTCTTATCAAAACCATCAGCACCACCAGCTGAAAGATGGGGCGTACCATCATTACCCTTGTTTTCTGCCGAATTGTACCCGGTGGCTTTTTGCTCACTGCCAGCAGACTTATTGCCAAAGATTGCCGTGCCCTTAGTGTTCGTTACCAACGTCTTGCCCGTCGGGCAGACTGCAACGCCACCACCATAGCCACCAGCGGTATTGCTGCTAATGTACGAGTTGTATACAAATAATCTACCAGCGGTCTTTTCCATACCCTCATTCGAGTTTCCCTGGACGAAGATACCGCCACCGCCCCAGTCAAAGCGAGACATGCAGTGATTATTTGTGATGTAGACTGGGCTATCGTTTGACGATCCATTTATCATCGCGTCAACCATCTGGCCCACTCGAATGCCAGCGCCTTCAGATCGGTAGCTCACGTTAGAGGCAATAATTCCTCCCGTGATATTCAGCCACGCCATACCCGTACGGGATTGGTTATTACGGTTGACATCCGTGACATAAACGCCACCGCCGGCTTCCTCGGAGTAGTTGCCGGTAATCTGGCCACCGGAAATGGCAACATGGGCGCCGTTATTGGCAGCAAGACCAGCGCCGCCATGACAACCCCGGCCATCGTGGCCGCAAAACTTGGCGTATTTATTGTTAGTGATGTAGCCACCAGAAACGGTCACACTACCGCCCGAAACCAAGATGCCGCCACCGTGACCATCCGCCTCGCCGTACGTAGCGTTGCCAGAGATGATTCCACCCGTAAGCTTCAAGGTGGCTCCGTTGTCAGCATAGACGCCGCCGCCAGAAGCTGCCTTGTTTCCCGCGACCACACCGTCTGTCATTTCGAGGCTGGCTTTCGCGCCCGTTATGCACAGACCACCGCCCCAGCCACCACCGCTACCGTTGGTGACGTAACCGCCAGAAATATTGACGGTGCCTTGAGAGAAAATAACGTGACCGTTGTTGCGCAGGGTACGAGGCGTTGTGATCATGCCACCCTCAAGGTTGAGCGTGCCCCCTTCCTCAACGGAAATGACTCGATTTACATAGCCCTTTTTGCATGCAACGATAGCGCCGAAATCGTCAACAGTGTGCTTGTAGGTCTTTTCGCTAGTACCAAGACCGTTAGGCGTGCTTTCAGTTACGAAGTATCTGAGTGATTGTGGAGCACTTTCATCATTGAACTGCATCTCTGCTAACTGACCAGGTTCAGCACCGGCAGCTATAGTCTTGGAGTCATTCGCCTCACCTTTAACAGTTAGCGTAAAGCCATTTTTAATTGTGATAAATGCACAAACAGGCTCGGCCCGGCTCTGGTCACTGTTACCGTTACTGTAATAAAGCTTGTGACCCGCAAGGTCGATCGTAGTGTTTTGGTCGATGGCGATCGGCGAGCTCGAACTTATATCAGCAGCCAGACGCAGCTCTGCGGGCTTGTTCGGCGCGGTAAGGGCAAGGTACGTTGCCAGGTCTTCGTCACTCTTCAGCAGCGTGTACCCATCCTTATCTATTTGAAGTCCCGGAACCTCACCTTCATTTGCAACAGTAGCGACCTTATAGACAGACTGTCCATCATCTGCGGGCTGTGCAGCGCTCTCGGCTCCCGTGTCATCAGACGACGGGGCCGCCCTGAGAGCATCGGCGTTAGTCTCGCCGTTCTCGGCCTCGTCACTATTCTGGTTTTCGGTATCCCCGTTGTTGGTGTTGTCTACATCAGTAGGCTTACTTGAGGAACCCCCCCCCATCACAGCTTCCTCAGCAGAACCCGTCTGGGAATCGTTGGCAATGGCCTGCGAGATCGGAGGCATGACGAGCGACAGTACCAGGCTCAAAACGGAGGCTCCGCACAAAACGCCTGCCAGTACACGGCGCGTCGCTTTATTACTTTGCTTAGATTTGTCTGAATTTGCTTTCATCGATGTCTCCTCCCCAAGAGACCGCGATCCTGCTCTTTCACCATCAAACTTGGGCGCGCAACCTATAATTGCTCGCGCTCGATATGCATATTATTATTCTTTGTTTAAACAACGCAAGGCTAACAATGTCAATTTTACTTCGCGTTGCCTTAACTTCTTGACAATTATTCAAACTATGCGTTGTTTTTCGAGGGTTAAATTTCGGAAAGACGCTGGTAAACTCGTTAGCAAATCTAGATAAATGACACTTTACCATTGTTTGTACAACATTTTGTTTTAACCCGCTCAATCTGTGAACGGTCAAAATTGCGCCGTGAATGACAGTATATCTACCTGCAAATATTAGTTTTGAGCTAATTGGTCAATTACTGCACAACCAGCGTGTGCCGACATGTTCATACATCGACACTTGAATGACATCGTATGTTACCGGCTGCAAATCTCCTCGCTACAAAAAAGCGTTCCAACAATCGACTGTTGGAACGCTTGGAAAACCACCACAAAGGCGCTCTGCCCTCTTTGTGGCTGCCCCCAGGCGCTACAGAAGATGTTCCTCGATAAAGATCGCAATGCCGTCTTTGTCGTTGCTGGCGGTTACAAAATCGGCGGCGGCACGAGTGGCGTCGCTGCCATTTGCCATGGCCACGCCCACGCCGGCGTCAGCCACCATGCAGGTGTCGTTGTCCGCATCGCCAAACACGCAGATGTCCTGGAGCTCCATGTCGTTGAGCTCCGCCACGCGCACAAGGCCGCGCGTCTTGGACACGCGCGGATCCATGAACTCGTAGAGCCGCTGCGTGGTTTGCAGAGCCGCCGCCTTAACAGTATCATCGGCAAACGTCAATGCTCGCTCAATCACCCGCGGCATTACCTCGGGCGCCATGGTAAACATCACCTTGGGCTGCGGCTCGCGCAAAAACTCGGCGAAATCGACCACCTGGTAGGGCACGCCGTCGACGCGTGACAGGTGCTCGACGCACGCGTTGCTCTCGGGCACGTAGAACACGCCGTCTCGGGGGCAGACGGGCGTTGCCGGAAGGTCCGCCATGTGCTTGCAGATGCGCGCGATAGTCTCGCCCGGCAGCGGATAGCTCAGCTCGTTGATGTCGTGCGCGCGGTCGATGACCTCGGCGCCACCGCAGCCCACGAGCACGTCCACCAGGCCTTCGATGCCCCAGAGCTCGTACATGGCCTCGGTCGCGTGGGCGTCGCGCCCGGTGCACAGGCCAAAGAGCACACCGCGCTCGCGCAGGGCGCGGATCGCCGCCACGGTGCGCGGGGACACCGTGTGCTGGCTCGTGAGCAGTGTGCCGTCGATATCGCAGAACACGGCTTTGATGTGGCTGAAGGTAGTGTCCATGGGGGCCTTTCTGGGTTGTGCGGCGGTGTGGGGTATATTCGCAAACGGCGTACATGGTATACCAAGGCGCAGGCGCGGCCCGTTAAAGCAAAAACCACCACAAAGGTGCCTGGCCCCTTTGTGGTGATCGCGGCGTCTACGGGCCAAACCATCACAACATTCGACGTTTTTCGGCAAAATCGCGATTTTTACCGAATGTTGTGATGGTTTCTTACTGCTTTACGGCACGCTCCAAGTGATTGCGTCCAAACAGCAGCAGCGCCGCGGGAACCGCCGTCACGACCATGCCTGCCCCCACGAGTGTCCGTTGTACGCCAAATGTCGCCGCCAGCCACGGGGCTATCGCCAGCGGCGCCACGCCGGCGAACATGTTGCCAAAGCCCATGACCGAGTTGACGCGGCCGAGTTGCTCGAGCGGTGCCGTCGTTTGCACGATGGTGTTGTGGAGCGGGTTGACGACACCCCAAGCTATGCCCAGGGCGATCTGGCCGACGAGGGCCACGCCCACGTACGGCGTCCCCACATAGAGCAGACTTCCCAGGCCCACGGACATAAGCGCCACAAGCAGCGTTTTAAGGTTGACCAGGTGCGGCGGCAAACGGAGTGCGAGCGCAGCACCCAGCACCGCGCCCATGCCCGAGGCCGACGAGAGCCAGCCCATCCACTCAACGCCGACGCGTAGGACATCGCGATAGAAAAACGACTCGAGCGGATCGAAGGCTCCGTAGCCAAAGTTCGAAAGAAAAATGATGTAGAAAAGTAGCGCGAGGACGCTGTTGGTGAAGACCGTCTTGATGCTGGCTGCGAAGGTGGCGCGGGCGGACGTGCTAGGGTTGGAGCTTCGTCCCGCACGCTCCCCTTCCTCTGTCGAATCGGTATCCGCATGCCCGGCGATATGGCTGGTCTGCGGCCTAAAGCCCCAACCGACGACGAACGCCAGCACGGTAAAGAGCATCATAAGCACGAACACCGCGCGCGACGACGCAGCCGCCGCGACAAAGCCGCCCAGCGTGGGGCCAACGATGATACTCACGTTTGAAAACATGGCGATGGCGGAGTTGATGTCTTTGAGCTCGACGGGATCATCGGTGAGGTAGGCCGGATAGGATGTGGCAATGGGCTGGGCGAATCCCATCGTAAAGCCCAGAAACACCGCGCCGAGTAGGACGACGCCGGTCGCGCTACCAAAGGCGATGATTGCCGTGCCAGTTGCGAGCGTGCCGACGATGCTCAGCAAGAAATGGCGGCGCGGACCCCATGCGTCGAGCGCAGCGCCGCCCGCAAAGGATCCCAGGATCACGAAAACGTTCATGAACAGGACGGCCAGCGATGTCGCGACGACCGAGGCATCGTCCGCATAGGTAAGCGTTCCGATGACGCCGATAAAGTAGCTGGTCTGAAAACCGGTGTAGATGAGGAAGCGCATTGCCACCAGGCGCTTGGCCTGCACGGACAGCGACGATTGAGGCTTTGAGAAAAGAGATGCGAGCATGGAGACTCCTTGTTTCATACGAATACGGGCGGTGGGCATTCGCCACCGTCTATCAAATCAATCAGTCCGCATGAAACATTAAGGACGCATCAGGACCCTTCTCTCCTTTTTTCGCCCGTCATGAACTACTTGGTAGATTGTAAGGCATGTCCCACACATCTACCAAAGCAAAAACCACCACAAAGGTGCCTGGCCCCTTTGTGGTGGAAGTGACGTTTGCCCAGATAAAACCTGCCAAAATAAACCTGTCCCTTTTTGGCAGGTTATGGCAGCGCAGCGAGCCGGTTCCAAGTGCCCCGGGTCGCCCCGAAAGAGGAGCGACGCGTACTTTGGTACGCGAGCGACGGCTTGAGGGGCGAGATGGGGTGCTTGGGGCCGGCGCAGCGTCAAGCCTTAAAGGTGGTCTTGGATCAGGTCGCAGATGGCTCGGGCGTCGTTGATGCTGATGGCTCGGGTCGCAAAACCGGCGTCGAAGGCCTGACGCGCCAGGGCCTCGTTGCAGGCAAGGGCCAGCGTGCGGCCGTCGACCAGGTCAAGCGAGCTCTTGCCACGCAGACGGTCGACACCGGAGCGCGCGACGACGATGTTGTCGAAGCCCTCGGTCTTGTAGCCCTCGATGATCACCACGTCGACATCGTTGTAGCGCGACAGCAGCTCGCGCGCGGGCATCTCGTCCTCCTCGCGCGTGTCGGCGTACTCCGCCCAGCGCGTGGCGCAGATGAGCCCCACGTGCTTGGATCCGGCCTGGTGATGGCGCCACGTATCCTTAGCAGGCACGTCGATATCAAAGCCGTGGTGCCCATGATGCTTGAGCGAACCCACGCGCAGGCCGCGGCGGGTGAGCTCGGCGATAACTTTCTCGACGAGCGTGGTCTTGCCCGAGTTTTGGTAGCCGATAAACGCGATCGCAGGGACGGCCGGGGCCGGAGCTGCAGGCGCGACGGCGATGGGTGCGCTCGCAGGCGCGGTACCGTCAGTGGCCACGGACTCAACGGCAGCGGCCTGACGCTCTGCGCGGTCCCACACGCCCGAACGGCCGCCCTCCTTGTGCAGCAGGCGCACGTCGACGATCTCCATGCCGCGATCGGCGGCCTTGCACATGTCGTAGATGGTCAGACACGCGGCACTCGCGCCGGTCAGGGCCTCCATCTCGATACCCGTCTTGCCCGTCACGCCCGCCGTAACCAGTACGTGAAAGCCAACCTGCCCGTCCGTGCGCGCCGGTGCCCAGCCCTCGGGCATGTCATCGACAGGCGTCCCCGCCGGAGCAATGGGCTCGATATCGCACTTACTCTTGGTAATGAGCAACGGATGGCACATGGGGATGATGTCGCTCGTGCGCTTGATGGCCATAATGCCCGCCACACGCGCGCAAGCAAGCACGTCGCCCTTTTTGGCGCGATCCTGCAGCACCATGGCCTGCGTCTCGGGATGCATGAGGATGGAGCCCTCGGCGATAGCAATGCGATGGGTCTCGGCCTTGTCGGACACGTCGACCATGCGTACCTCGCCCTTGGCGTCCACGTGCGTCAGCTCGTCGCGACGGGCGTCGCGGGCGGGCTCGGCAACAGTGCCGGCGGACGGCTGTACCGCCGCGGACCCAGCGGTGTTGCTGGCAGCAGCCGTGGCTTTATGGGCAGACATCGCGGCCCTGCGAGCGGCCTTGGTGGCATCGGCGTACCTGCTCTTGGCCATATGATCATCCTCCGATTTGGGACATAAATCGTTGCGTGCCCTCAATTATCGCGTGTTCCTGCGGTTTGTGGGCCACGGCATCGCGCCAAATCGAAAGTACCTGCATATCATCACCACGGCGCAACGCCTCGCGCACCGAATACTCGGCATCGCTGAACAGGCACGGACGCACGTTGCCATCGGCCGTCAGGCGCAGGCGGTTGCAGCTCGCGCAAAAATGGTTGGACATGGCGCTGATGAAGCCGACCGTTCCCGCCGCGCCCGGAAAGCGCCAATAGCGCGCGGGGCCCGCGCCGGCAGGAGCGTCGGTGATGTCAAGCGGTTCGAGCTCGCCCAGACCCATCGCGGCGGCCCCGGCATTGACGCGCGCCCGCAGCTCGTCGCTCGGCACGCTGTCGCTCGCATCCCACAACTCGGGGCTGAGCGTGGGTGCGTGAGGGTCCACGGCGCAATGCGAGCTCGTGCGCTCGTCGCCGATGGGCATGTATTCGATAAAGCGCAGGTGGATGGGGCGGTCGACGGTCAGTCGTGCGAGGGCCGCCACATCCTGGTTGAGCCGGCGCACAACAACGCAGTTGACCTTAACGGGCTCAAAGCCCCAAGCCAGCGCCGCGTCGATGCCAGCCATGGTCTGCTCGAGTCGACCCAGGCGCGTGATCTTTCCAAAGAGCGTAGGGTCGAGCGTGTCGAGCGAAATGTTGACGCGGTTAAGCCCCGCGTCCTTGAGCTGCGGCGCCAGCTTGGGCAGCAGGGCTCCGTTGGTGGTGAGCGAGATGTCCTCGATCCGCGGAATCGCGCGGATGTCGCGAATGAGCGGGATGATACGGCGGCTGACCAGCGGCTCGCCGCCCGTCAGGCGTACGCGGCGAATGCCCTCCCCCGCCACCAAGCGCACAAAGCGGGCGATTTCCTCGGCGCTGAGTAGCTCGTCGTGTGCACGGGGCGCCACGCCATCGGCCGGCATGCAGTAAATGCAGCGGAAATTGCACTTGTCGGTAACGGCAATGCGCAGGTAGTTGATATCGCGGCCAAAGCCGTCATGTTGCACGTGCCCGTCCACGCAGCCCTCCCCTCACGCGGCGTTTTATTCTTCGGAAAACATAATACCCCACGAGAGAATCATGCCGACACCCGTACGACAGGACAGGTCGCTTCGAGCAAAACGGACTTCCCAAGCCCATCCTCAACACACAGACCATCACAACATTCGATGCTTTTCCCGTTTTTGGCAAAAAACGTCGAATGTTGTGATGGTTTGCCTGCCCACGGCACCCCGTAGAAAGACCAAAGCGCCCCTAGAGGCCGCCGTCCCAGTGGCGAATCACGAATTCTCGAAGGTCGTTCTGCCGCTTTTGGAACGCTTCGCTTCGGTCGCACTTGAGGCCCATAGCGAGCGCAATGGCGTTCATCGCCCGGTGCAATTGCAGCTGATGGGCAAACTGAGTCCCGGTGAGGACGATCATCCTAAAGCCCAGCGCGCTCAGTACGGTCATACGCTCCGCATCCGACGCGCTGCGCTGTTTATCAAGATGGTCCGAGCCGTTGTATTCAATCCCCGTACCGCTCGCAGGCGCATATACGTCAATCTCGAAATACCCGGCCTTTGCGAGACACTTGAACTCGTTGGGAACATCGACCCTATGGTTGAGCTCGATTTTGGCGTATCCCAGCCCGCCCTGGAAACGTTTTGCTACGACCATGATTGCGGTGGCCGTCTCCATGGGCGACCGCGCGCCATCGTGCACGCGCTTGAGCACGGCGGCCGCGCGTATAGCCCCCTGACGAGATCGGTTCTCATTGCAATAGGCAATCAAGTCGGCAACGGTATACCTCTGCCCCATCTCGATATAATCGCCTGTCGACAGATGATTCAAATGGTATCGGGCGCAGATTTCGTAGCCATATTCCAGCTGCTCGGGCTCACTCATCCACGAACCCGCCTGGACAAAGCACATGGCCTCATCAACCACCAGAAGGCCCTCTGCCACCTCGATAAGATGGCCTGGAGGTACCGGCGCCCCAAACACGTGGCACCTAAATCCAGCCGGCGTCGAGCGCTCAAAATCGAAGTTGACGAGCGTGTCGATATGATCGAGCTCTTCTCGTGGAATACCAAGCGAAACCAGATAGTCGGTAACGATCCCAACTGCCGTTGAAGCCCTCAGTCCCTTGGCATCGAGTCCCAATTTGGGCAGGCTCGCAGTCGGCTCCGCCTCGCCAGCAAGCGAGTCCTCATCGTATAGGCTGCTTGCTCGCGAGAGCGGCTCGGACGGGCGCGCCACGTTGTGGTACAGCCAGGCAGTCTTATGGGACAAGACGATCGGCAGGTCCATGAGCCCTCCAATGGAGTCGGATAACCAACCTTATTCCCCTGCCCACGGGTCCGCACACCTTCGTGCACAAGAAAGCGATTCCACCCGGCCGAGTGGCAGAAAAACTATCACAACATTCGATGCTTTTCTCGATTTTGGCGAAAAACGTCGAATGTTGTGATGGTTTGAGGCGAGGTGAGGGGCACGGAGGGGTCAAAGCATCGTACTTTGCAGGGCGCACGTCCGTATTCAATTAGAAATGAACGCGAGCGTGACTTTTTCGCCCTGCTGCCAATACAAACCTTGACTCTACAATCGTTGTAGGGTTTTCACTACACTGGTACGTAAACGACCCAAGCCAGAAAGTGCCCCGCCCATGGAACACGACCTCACACGCGGCAATGTCCTCAAGACCATCGCGGTCTTTGCCCTGCCCTATATGCTCTCGTACTTTTTTCAGATGCTCTACGGCATGGCCGATCTGTACATGATGGGGCAGTTTAGCGGCGCTGCCGGCATCACCGCCGTGGGCAACGGCGCACAGACGCTCTATATCATTACCGTGACACTCGTTGGTCTGGCCATGGGAACGACGGTCATCGTCGGCCACGCCGTGGGCTCGCGCCGCTTCGATCGCGCCGAGACCGCCATCGGCAATACCATCACGCTCTTTATGGGTGTCTCGGTGGTACTGGCCGCTGTCCTGCTCGCGCTTTGCCCGCAGATCGTGGCGCTCATTGGCACTCCCGCCGAAGCCGTCGAAGGCACTGCCGCCTACCTGCGTATCTGCTTTATCGGCATTCCCTTTATCGCCGCGTACAACATTCTTTCGGCCATCTTTCGCGGGCTAGGCGATTCGCGCTCGCCCATGTACGTAATTGGCGTGGCATGCATCATCAACATCGCGCTCGATTTTCTGTTTATCGGCCACATGGGGCTCGGCCCCGTGGGCGCGGCGCTCGGCACGGTGACCGCGCAGACAGCCAGCGTTGCCCTCGCGCTCGTGTGGCTCAAGAGCCGTCGCACAAACATCCACGTTAAGCGCAGCGACCTGCGCCCCCAGCCCGAGGTGCTCGGCAGCATTCTTAAAATCGGCGTGCCCGTGGCTGTGCAGGACGGCTGCATCCAGGTGGCGTTTATGTTTATCACCGTCATCGCCAACCACCGCGGCCTGGTCGACGCCGCCGCCGTGGGCCTGGTCGAAAAGATGATCAGCTTTTTATTCATTGTGCCGAGTTCCATGGGTGCCACCGTCAGCGCGCTCACGGCGCAAAACGCCGGCGCGGGCAAGGGCGACCGCGCGCGTCAGGTACTCAAGGACGCCATGACGATCTCGGTGGTGTACGGCTGCCTGATCACGGTGCTGATGTGGCTGGTGGCGCCGACGTTTATTGGCTTTTTTGCCAAGGACCCCGCGGTGGTCGCGGCCGGTACCGGCTATATGCACAGTTATATTTTCGATGCAATCTTTGCCGGCATCCACATTTGCTTTAGCGGCTTTTTCGCTGCATACGGCAAGAGCTACATCGGCTTTGCGCACAACGTGCTGGCTGTGGCACTCATTCGCGTGCCGGGCGCGTGGCTGCTGTCGAACGCCTATTCCGACACGCTATTTCCCATGGGTATCGCCTCGCCGTGCGGCTCGATTCTGTCGGCGGTCATCTGTGTAGTGGCATTTACCGTACTCAACCGGCGCGGGGCTTTTGACAGGTTGGTGGCGTAGCGGGGCAACGCGAGATTGCCCTGATCGATGACATCATCAGCGACGACCCGGCAACCTACGTGACGCAGATCACGGTGCCGGTTGCCCCAGCAAAGTAAGAACCGCCCGGAAGGCATCGTGCTTCCGGGCGGTTCTTCAATTTGGTTATCGACGCCTTAAGCCTCCGGCACCTGACCAGTCGCCAGGATCTGCTCGAGGGCGTCCTCGTCCAGCACGGGTACGCCCAGCTGCTCGGCTTTGGTGAGCTTGGAGCCCGCTTTGGGGCCGGCAACCAGATAGCTCGTCTTCTTGGACACGCTGCCCGAGACCTTGGCGCCGAGCACCTTGAGCGCCGCGCCTGCCTCGTCGCGGGTGCGGTTGACGAGCGTGCCGGTGAGCACGAAGGTCAGACCCGCGAGCGGTTGTGCATCGGCGAGCTCGCCCGCCACGCCCGCGTCGGCTGCGGCTTGTGCATGCGCGGCGCCCAAGTCGACCTCGAGCGACAGACCCGCCTGGCGCAAACGCTCCAGCACGGCAAGGTTTTCGGGCACGGCCAGGAACTGCTTGACGCTCGCCGCAATCTTGGGACCGATGCCCTCGCACTCGGCGATGTCCTCTTCACTCGCCAAGATGAGCTTATCAATCGACAGGAATCGCTCGGCGATGACCTCGCCCACGCTCTTGCCCACGTGGCGGATGCCCAGGGCAAACAGCACGCGACCGAGCGGCTGGCTCTTGGACTTGTTGAGCTCGGCGATGATTTTCTCGGCCGTCTTGAGGCCCACCGGGATGGGGTCGCCCTTCTTGACGCCCTTTTTGCTGTTGGAGCTAGCGTACACGCGCCCTGTGTCCAGGCCTGCGATGTCGTCGACCGTGAGCTGGTAGAAGTCCGCGACATCGTGGATCAGGCCGGCAGCGATCATCTTGTCGACGATCTCGTCGCCCAGGCCGTCGACGTCCATGCAGCCGCGGCTTACCCAGTGAAGCAGGCGCTCCTTGAGCTGTGCGGGACAGTCGATGGACACGCAGCGGTAGGCAACCTCGCCATCCTCGTGGACCACGGGGCTACCGCACACGGGGCAGACCTCGGGCATGTGCCAGTCGACCGAATCGGCCGGGCGTTTATCGAGCACCGGACCTACGACCTCGGGAATCACGTCGCCCGCCTTGTGCACGATGATAGTGTCGCCCTCGCGCACGTTTTTGCGACGGATCTCGTCGATGTTGTGCAGCGTGGCGCGCGCGATGGTGGAGCCGGCAACCGTCACCGGGTCGAACTCGGCGACCGGTGTGAGCACACCGGTGCGGCCCACCTGGATGCGAATCTCGCGCAGGACGGTCTGCTTTTCCTCGGGCGGGAACTTAAAGGCGATGGCCCAGCGCGGTGCGCGGGCGGTAAAGCCCAGGTCGAGCTGCTGCTGGAAGCTGTCGACCTTTACGACCACGCCGTCGATGTCGTAGTCCAGGTCACCGCGGTGTTCGAGCGCCTGGGCACAGAACTCGTGGACCTCGGCGGGTGTGGCACAGCGAGCCACGTTAGGGTTGACGCTAAAGCCGGCGCTACGCAGCCAATCGAGGAACTCGCGCTGGCTGTGGACGTGCAGCGGATCGGTATCGGCGATGGCATAGATAAAGGTAGCGAGATCGCGGCGCGCCGTGACCTTGGGGTCCTTTTGGCGCAGGCTGCCGGCGGCAGCGTTGCGCGGGTTGGCGAAGGGGTCGCGCCCCTCGGCATCGGCCTCGTCGTTCAGGCGCACAAAGCTGCCCTTGGGCATATAGACCTCGCCACGGACCTCGATGGTGCGCTCGCGGTCGGCGCCCATGTGGGCGAGCGCCGGCTCGGACAGGTGCATGGGCACATCCTTGATGGTACGGACGTTGAGCGACACGTCCTCGCCCGTGGTGCCATCGCCGCGTGTGGCTGCGCGTACGAAGGTGCCGTTTTGGTAGGTAAGCGCCACGCCCAGGCCGTCGATCTTAAGCTCGCAGGTATAGGTGACGCTGCCGGCACCGAGCGCATCCTCGGTGCGCTGGAGCCACGCGTCGAGTTCGTCCAGATCCATGGCATCGTCCATGGAATACATGCGCGCCATATGCGTGACCGGCGTAAACTGCTCGCTCACGTACCCGCCCACGCGCTGGGTATAGCTGTCGGGCGTCACCAGGTCGGGGTAGGTGGCCTCAATTTCCTGCAGCTCAACGAGCATCTTGTCAAAGGCGGCGTCCGTGATCTCGGGCGCATCGAGCATGTAGTAGCGATAGGCGTGGTAATCGAGCTCGTGGCGCAGCTCGGCCGCACGCGCTGCCGCCTGGGCACGGGCATCGGCCGGTACGGCGGTATCCGTGCTCGCGGGCGTTTCGGTATCGATGTCCACGCCGTCACCAAACAGGCTCGATTGCTCCATAGCGGCACTCCTTCGCTCGATTTCAAACGGATACTAGAGTACCACCGGTCGCAATGAGGCCGAATAGCGGTCTCGAACCGCACCGAATCGGCAGCCGCCAGACTGGGGTGGATCGCGCGATCAAACCATGCCCCTGTCAGTTCCAAATGATCCGTTTTCCTCCGTCCCCAACGGATCAATAAGAAAAAAGGGCTGTCCCACGTTGATGGGACAGCCCCCCCTGGCCTCGATATGTGCGAAACGGCTCGCTAGTAACCCTGACCGTAGCCTTGACCCTGGCCCTGCTGGCCCAGCAGCTCCTCCAGGTACTGGCGCAGCTGTTCGTCGGTAATACCGCCGTTGCCGGTGTCGGTCGCGCTGTCGTCCTGCTGCTGGTTCTGCAGCTCCTCGTCGGAGCCCAGCTCGACGGTAACCTTCTTCTCTTCCTTGCCGCGCATGAGCGTGATCTCGACCTTCTCGCCCACCTCGTGGCTGCGCAGCGCGATGATCAGGCCATCGGCGCTCGAAATCTCATCGTCGCCCAGCTTGGTAATGACATCGCCCTCTTGGATGCCGGCCTTGGCGGCAGGACCGTCCTCGACGACGCTTGCCACGTACGCGCCGCTATCGGTGCTCAGCTTGTTAGTGCGAGCATTGAGCGCGTTGACGCTCGAAAGCGTGGCGCCCAGGTACGGATGAACCGGCGTCTTGCCGTCGATGATCTGGTCGGCAATGTTCTTGGCATAGTTAACGGGAATGGCAAAGCCCACGCCCGAGCTGGAGCCCGAGTAGCTCTCGATGAGCGAGTTGATACCCACCAGCTCACCGTTGTCGTTAACGAGCGCGCCGCCGGAGTTGCCCGGGTTGATGGCGGCATCGGTCTGGATCATGTTGGCATAGATGGTGTTACCGTTGGTAGAGCTCATGGCCGTGGAGCGATACAGCGCCGACACGATACCCGTGGAGACAGACTGCTCGTTGCCGAACGGCGAGCCGATCGCCATGACCCACTCGCCCACGTTGAGCTTGGAAGAGTCGCCGATCTCGATCGGCGTGAGCTTAGAGGCGTCAGCATCCTTGAGCTTGATGACGGCTAGGTCGCTCGAAGCATCGTTGCCCACGAACTCGGCCTCGTAGGTGGTGCCGTCGTCCATGGTCACCACGTACTGATCATAGCCATCGACCACGTGGTTGTTGGTGAGGATGTGGCCCTCGGTATCGAGCACAACGCCCGAACCGACGCTGCCCGAGCCGTCCGACTCGTCGGCAGACTGCGAAAGCGAGCCATTCTGGCCGCCGCTCGAAGTGGCGGTAATGGAAACCACGGAGGGCAGCGCCTTGGCAGAGACGGCCTCGGCCAGCGTGGTGTCCTCGGAGTCGATCGTAATCTTTTGCGTCGATGAACCCGAAGCACCCGCCGTCACGGCATTCTTTCCGCTGCCAATGTTGAGCGTGCCACTCATAATGAGCGCAATGACCAGCAGGGCGCCGCATGCACAGCCGGCGAGCGCCGTAATAAAGATCGGCAGCTTTTTGGTCTTAGTCTTGACCACGGTGTGCTTGTTTACAACCTGCTGGCTGCCCAGCGGCTTTCCGGTCTGCGTGTCGTAGGCCTGCACGTAAGGAATGTTACTGCCATCGGCAGGCGTCGACTCCACCTGCACGCGCGGCTGCTGCTGGGTCTCGCCGGCGTTGCCCGCATCCTGGGGACGCTGGGAATCGTACTCGCTCATAGCTGCGATCCTTTCGTCAAATAACCAAAGGCCCGCCAAACATGTGGCGGGCCATCATTGTTCACGTTGAGTTGTACCCCAAGCTGGGCAGTCCCGAGCACTAGATGCCAAGATTTCAGCTTTGCTTAAGTAATGACATGCTTATAGGCCAATTCGTTTTATGCCGTCATGTCTATTCGATATAACAGTCGATAGCAAAGCTATATGTTGAATCGTTAATGAAGTCCGTAATCGTCGCGCCCATGCCTGATCCGCACGTCCACTTATCCTTCTCCGCGTCGTATGGCGTTGGCCCCCACCCCGTTTCATATGATGCTTCGCCTTCTGCGAAGTAGTTCATCACATATTTATCTTTCTGCATGAGCGCATACCAAGCGTTTGCATACATCACAAGCGGATCGATTTGGACTATCGAGTACTTTCCGGAACGAATCTCAATTTCTGTTTTATCGTTATAATAAGCGACTGTGAGCTCAATCTTGGCAAGCAGCGGCAACGTTTCATCTGATTCCCTCTGGATTGTTATGACATCACCGGCCATAGCGTCGGCAGACACAGTTTTGCTCTCTGGCGTGAAAATAGTCTCTCTGCTTCTTGTTCGCGTTTTTTCATTGCCATTTTCATCTCTGACCACCGTGTCGACCACGAGCGTCAATCGCTTCTGAGCGTCCGGCAACTCCACGGCTTCTGCCATCCCGGCTCGCATCAAAATAGGAGCCCCCGCCATCAGACCTAAGAACTGCTTTCTATCAATCATTCTTCATTCCCCTTGTCTACTTGATTTGACTTTCTCAGCTGAATGGGGATACAGAACAGTCCCGTCAAGTTCCTTATCTTCCACAAAAACTAGAATCCATTTATCACCTGCTTTCAACCCTGAGACATATCCGGAACTTGACTTACGGCGCATATCGATTCTCTTACGGCAACCACTTGGCATAAGCGCCTCAAATTGCCCGTTATGAACATCCGATAGAGCGCGCACCTCGACTGCAACAACCGTGTCGTTTTCTCCCCCATTAGTCGCCCTTAACAGAAAGAAGCTCGCTGCGGTGAGCAAAGCAAAGGAAAGCACCAATAGGAGCATTGCCCTTCGAATGAACTTGTCGCCGTTCACGAGTACAATCAACCCTTGCAATATGTGCCATCGTGAGACGTGTAAATTGATACGTCATATGGAAGAAACTGTAGCTGGTTTGTCCATCCATTCCAAACAACAAGCAGGTACTTCTTGGCATTCGAGTATGTGTTATGCATTGCCACGTAGCCCACAACTGCCATTGCGTGCCCGCTGCCATTTGACCGGAGCCTTCCAGAGAAAATACTCAGATTCCCCGAGTCGGTATTCACCCTAAAGGAATCCCATGACGGATACCAAACGAATGACGTCTCAAGCTCCTTGCCTCGTCTTGCACAAAACTCCTTTAAGGCCGGAGCGGGTTTATCAGGAGAAGTCTTGCCTTGAGTAAAGTACAGACCAGTCGCTTGATCATATTTCTTTTCTTCTTCTTCCCATGTCCCCGACAGCCTCCAAAGCTCCGAGTATAAATCGGACAATTTAAGGCGGTTCAAAGTCACATAGTGACTGCTAACTGCAAACATTGCCGAAACAGCGCAAGCATAAGTCCCCGTTTCTTTGATAACTTCTGTTTGCGTTGGCGTTATTATTCCCGAAACCGTTTTGCTCGCATCAACAACATATCCCTGTTTATACAAATCCTTGGCAGATACAAAAACGTCATCGAAATGTTCCGGCGATCCGCTGCGATTGCCTCCCGAGGACAATTTATTTGGTACTTTTTTTCCACTTGCGTCTAAAACAATGTTTTTATCTAAGTCGGCAACGCCAACAGTTAGCTCGTCAATCTTTAACGCAACGACGTTATCCGAGGATGCGAGGAGTGCAATTTCTTCGCTTGCACTCTCGATAGGTAAAAGAGCGTTCGGAGCCAAGCAGTATTCGCTGATCCACCAAGATCGCTCTGAATCAAATACGACATAGCCATAGTTAACGTCATCCCGCTTCGCACGAACGATATACCCGATTGATTCCCCATCGGAATTCACCATTTTTACTGGGTCACAAGCGGTCACCGGCTCATCCGATACATCATCAAAGAAAGCCTGCGCTTGCTCCACAGCTATTTGCGGTGTGACACGGACCAAGTCGTCGTCTCCAAAAACCAACCTTGGAGACATCAGGGCGGCAAGCAACACTATGAATCCGACAATCACCTTTCTCGAATAACGCATTTCTTCCTCCATCCGTGTAGTAGGGAGATACGGTAACTAAATGATATTCTCTAGATAGTGTTATACGTTTGATATTGTTTTTACTGACACACTTTTAATCGGTGAAAGGTCTTCTTTTCGCCCTAAACGAGAAAAGGGTACTGGAGAAATCTCCGGTACCCTCACATTGCCCTCTATTTACTTGCTAGTCCTTAAACAGATAGCCCACGCCGCGGACGGTGGTGATGTGCGCCGCGATCTGCGGGCCCACCTTGGAGCGGATGCGTCGGATATGCACGTCGACGGTGCGCGTACCGCCGCAGTACTCAAAGCCCCACACGCGGTGCAGCAGTACCTCGCGGCTGTAGGCGCGGTTGGGATGCGTCGCCAAAAAACTCAGCAGCGAGTACTCCATCAGCGTCAGGTCAATGGGCTCGCTATCGAGTGTCACCTGGTAGGTGGCCAGGTTGATCTCAAGGTTATCGATGTTGAGCACATCATCGGAGGCGACGGGCTCCTCCTCGCCCATCAGACGCTGTGCACGAGCCTTGAGCTCGTTGGGCGTCGCCGTGGGACATACAAAGTCGGCATGCGCATGATTCGGCAGGCGCAGGGTGCCGAGCGCCTCGTCGTCGACGATCACCAGCATGGGAACACCGCCGCGATCGTCGAGCCACTTGGCAATCTGATCGATGCGGTCGCTGCGGATGCCATCGGAATCGAGGATCAGCAGGTCAAAGTCGTGCGCCGCAGTTGGCGAATCGGGGGTGGCCAGACTCACCTCGACACCCAGGGTGGTCGTCAAGCTGCGGGCAAACTCGTGGAAGCGCGTCGTGCGCGCCATGAACAGGGCACTCTTTTCGGACATATCGGCCTCCAAAGAAATGAGCTCAATCGTACTGGGACAAGCCAGCGCGATTAGGAGTTCGCCAGGTAGTGCTTGATCTCCCATTCGGTGATCGTGGACTCAAACTTATGCCACTCGTCGCGCTTCTTTTTGAGGAAGAAGCTATGGATGTGCTCGCCGAGGGCATCCTTCATAAACTGCGAGTCCTCAAACACGTCGAGCGCCTCTTTGAGCGAGCGCGGCAGCGGCGCGTAACCGGCCTCGAGCATCTGACGGCCGGTGAGCTTGAGCGTCTCGGCCGTTGCCTCGGGCGGGAGCTCCAGCTTGCGCTCGATGCCGTCGAGACCAGCCGCCAGCGTGACGGCGTTGACCAGATACGGGTTAGCCATGGGATCGGGGCTGCGAAGCTCAATGCGTGTGGAAAGCTGCTTGCCGGGCTTGTAGACCGGGATGCGGATCATGCTTGCGCGGTTGCGCAGGCCCCACGTGGCGTACTGCGGCACGGAGTCGCCGCCCGTGGTGATGCGCTTGTACGAATTGACCGTGGGGTTGGTGATGGCGCTAATCTCGCGCGCGTGCGCCAAGATACCGGCCATATAGTGCTTGGCGACGTCGGAGAGATGGTACTTCTCGTCGCCCTCGCCCCAAAAGACGTTGTTGCCGTCATGGTCGAACAGCGACTGATGCAAAAACATGGCGCTGCCGTCCTCGCCCGCCAGCGGCTTGGGCATAAAGGAGGCGTGGCAGCCGCTCTCGTAAGCCTGCTGCTTAATGATGAGCTTGGCCGTGGTAATGGCGTCGGACATGCTCAGGGCCTCGGCGTGGCGCAGGCTCATGCCGTGCTGTGAGCGACCGGCGGCGTGGAAGGTGTACTCCACGGGCACGGACATCTTCTCGAGCGTGAGGACCGTGTTACGACGCAGGTCGCGAGCGGCATCGCTCACCGAAAGATCGAAGTAGCCCACGTTGTCGAGCGGCTCGGGCGTGTGCTCGTCGGGGAAGTAGTAATACTCCAGCTCAGCGCCCACGTTGAGCAGATAGCCAGCCTTCTCGGCCTTGCGGAACATGCGGCGCAGGGCATCGCGCGGGTCGCCGGCAAACGGCTTGCGATCGGGAGTGCACACGTCGCAGAACACGCGGGCGACGCCGTTGTGGCTCGGGCGCCACGGCAGAATCTGGAAGGTCGAGGCATCGGGGAACGCCAGCATATCGGCTTCCTCGGGCGTGGCAAAGCCCTCGATGGCCGAGCCGTCAAAGCCAATGCCCTCCTCAAATGCGACCTCGAGGTCCTCGGGGCTAATAGCAAAGTTTTTGAGGCGGCCGAGAATGTCGACAAACCACAGACGCACAAAGCGGATATCACGCTGCTCTACGGAGCGGAGTACGTAATCGATGTTCTGCTGGTTCATGTCGCTCCCCTTTCTTTCGGGCGGGTTTCGACTGGTCTATATCGCAGATACTATCGCAGAAAAATGTTTCCGCAGGGTTAAAGCGTATCAAGCGCTCAAAAAACGTGTGTGAACAGGCTGGTATGACAAGTGATTATCGCTCGGATTCGGAAACAATTTGCCTACACGCTCGTTCCAGCGCCGGAAACTCCATCGTCACCGCATCCCAAACAACCGATCGGTCGACATTGCCGTAATCATGCGCGAGGTAATTTCTCATGCCGATAATTCCACGCCACTCAATTTCGGGATGAAGCCGCTGCGAGCGTTCCGACAACTTGCCCGCTTCTTCCGTCACCCTAAGCGCGCACATCAAAAGGGAGTCCGCCAACGCCCTCGTCCGCACGTCATTCGCATGCAGAAACTGGTCCTCGGTGATATCAAAAGCCTTGATGCGCTCGTTCGTTTCAGCGATGGCCTCCAAGACCTCTTGGGCGCGGAGGCCGTCTGACTTACGCGCGATCATAAAGGATCACTCCTTCGCGCTCGATTACCGCGGCAAGATCGTCATCAAGATAATCGCTCGAGACAAGGTCCACCTGCCTTCCGGTTTCCTTGCGCACTGCCTCGCCAAACGCCGACAACGCAAAAAGACCAAAGCCCTGCTCGCGATCGACTTCGAGGCGCAAGTCGATATCACTATCTGCACGCGCCTCGCCACGGGCATACGATCCAAATAGGATCACGGTTTTGATGGCGGGAATCGGGCTGGCTGCCTCGCGGACGGCGGACTCAATCTGAGCGGTATCCAAAATGCCCGCTGCGGCGCTTTCGCTCGCAGAGCTTTTACCGAGTGAAGGCACAAACGGCAGCGAGCGCTCGCGCAACATCTGCCTCATGAACATATTGACCGCAACGGACGAAGTCATGCCGAGTTCTTCGCACAGCTCGGCAAATGAATCTTTAATTGACGAGTCCACTCGAACACTCAGCACAGACGCAGCCATGGATACCTCCTGTATGACATTGTCTATATAATATCACACAGACTAGCGCGAGGTCGAAGCGCGGTGTTCGATGTGACCGGGGATCTCGATGCGCTTGGGGGCGAGCTTTGCGGCGTCGCCCACCGTAGTGGTAACGACGTCGATGCGCTCGGACAGACGCTCGATTACGCGCTCGGCGATGGTGTGGGTGTCTTGCGCGGCCGTGGTCACACCGCCAAAGAGCACGTGGTTCCAGGGGTAATCGTCAAACGTTGCGATCTTAAGGCCCGCCGGCAGCGAGGGACCCAGCTGCGCCAGTGCCTCGGTCAGGCGCAGGAAGACCAGGCCGTTGACGGCAATGAGGCCGAGCTTTTTACCCGCATAGCCGCGGATGGTCTCGTCCAGGCGACTGACACCCTCGGCACCACCGTCCGCCAAGGTGACGACCTCGCCGGCCAGGCCGCGGCGCGAGAGCTCGTCGGCAAACGCCTCAGCGCGCTCACGACGCACGGGGCTGTCATCGCTTGCCTCGGTAAGCAGGCACAGACGCTCGCTGCCCGCAGCAGCCAAGGCGTCTACCAGGCCGGCGACCAGCTCACGGTTGTTAGATGTCACCAGATCGATGCCGCCATCGGCAACATCGCGGTCGAGCAGCACAACGGGTAGGCGTCCCGCTGCCGCGGCGATCGCCTCGTCATTGCCTCCGCAGGTGTTGACGACCAGGCCGTCCACGCCGGCATCGATAAGTCTGGTGAGCGACTCCGCTTCCTTGGCGGGGTCGTTGCCGCTAATGGCCGTCATGAGCGAGCAGCCGCGCGCGGCGGCGCTGGCGGAAAGCCCTTCGAGCATGGCGCTGGAGAACGGGTTGGCGATGTCGGCCAAGATTACGCCGATGAGGTTGGCGCGCGAGCTGCGCAGATTGCGTGCGGCGGCACGTGGGCGATAGCCGGTGCGCTCGATAACCGCCGCGATGCGGGCGCGGGTCTCCTCGGTCATCTGCCCGGGGCGGTTATTGAGATAGCGCGAGACCGTGGCCGGGCTCACGCCCGCCTCGGCGGCAATGTCCTTAATCCTCATCTGCGCCATAGCGCACCCCGTTTCCCAATTGTCAGCAATCTGAGCCATTTTAGGCATTTTTTAAAAATCTCGGTTGCAAAACGCTGTAGGTGAGCAGCATCGTTTTTGTGTCTCGAGCAGATGCGGCGATGGGCTAGATTGACGAGTCTTTCGACAGCTCAAAGTAGTCGGGATGCAAGGCGATAACCGGGCCCTGTTCCTCGGGCATCAGATGCAGGTGCGTCTCTGCCAGGTAGCTCGCCGCGTCGGTATCGCCCTTCTTAATGGCCTCGAGAATTCGGCGATGCTGCCGACGAATCGGCTCCCAATCCAGATCCTGCGACACCATACGCAACCAGTTGTATCGCTCAAAATGTGTGTTGACGCTCTTCATCCAATCCCACAACATGTGGCGGCCGGCAATCTCAAAACACGTCTCATGGAACAGGTTGTCCAGATCGAAAAAGCGACGCGTTTCGCTATGGTCGAGCGACTCGGACTCGGCAAGAATCCGCTCGAGCCGCTGCTTTTGCTCGGGCGTGACGGCAGAGCAGCATTTAATGAGCACGCTTCTCTCGAGTTTCTCGCGCAAGAAACAGGCGTTCTCGGCGCGCTCCATGCTGATTTTTGAGACATAGGTGCCGCTTTTGGGACGCGTTTCCACCAGCTCCTGCTCACGCAAGCGCACAAAAGACTCGCGAATGGGCGTGCGCCCGATTCCCGTCTCCTTTTCCAGACCAATCGCCGAAAGGCGCGTGCCGGGCTTGAGCTCGGCATAGATGATCTTGGAGCGCAATGCGTTGTATGCCTGATCTTGCAGGCTCTGATTATGCTGGTGTTGTTCCATAAAGCCCTCGGATGAAGCTCACGGTTTGTCGAATTTCACCACGTAATACTATCGCATCGACACGCCCCAGCTCCCAATCAGTCTTTTTGGGACGGGGCTCTTTTAGCTACCCTGGCCCGCAGATCGGCCCCCCTTGCCACAAAAGTGGCCCATCTATTACGTTAACACGGATAGCCTCGGCCATACCGAAAACCGTGAAAACAAAACCGCAGGTAGACAGCTTGTCGATTTTCGAAAAAACCGACTATGGTTGACCCCTGCGGCTTAAACGTAGTAGATAGGCCCTTTTCGTGGCGCAGCACTACTGCACCCCAAATTGGCACCCCGAGCCTGTTATAAGTTGCTGTGAAATACGGACGGTTGATAATCAAGGGTTGAAAATCAAGGCGCGCTATACGGCTTGCTATATCTCACTATACTTTGCTGTACGTCGCTGTACTTTGCTATAACTTGACAATAATCGGCCCATTACCATCCGGGATATAACGGACCCCAAGCCAACGCTGGCTTGGGGTCCGTCTTGTACCATGGCTCTTTTGGACTATGAGCGCTCGTATTTCGTGGCCCGCCCGGTTCCCTGCCTTACGATTGCATTCCGTTCAAGCAGAGATTCGAGTGCCGCCAACGTCCGCATGCGGCTCAGCCCCGTCTGTTTTTCAATCTCGCTTCGCGACATAATTCGCCCGCCCGACAAGGCCTTGAGAACCTGGACCTCTTCCTCGGACCCTTCAAAGGCATCGGTAACGGGCAATGTGACGGCCACCATGCCGCCGCGAACATCAAAAATTGGTTGATTGATCGAATCGCGATAGGCACGTCTAATGCGCGCAATTCCCGTACCAAATTTCTCGATGTAATCCAGCTTTAAGAAGGCCTCTGCAACGATGGGGTTTCTGAGCACGGATATCTGCCCATACAGGTATTGTTCCGTCGTCAAACCGGCGGGCAGCGATCCGGGGGAGGTCACAACGACGCGATCATCGTACAGGGCAATTTGAACGTTCGCTCGAACGTCCCACGTCCGATGCACTAAAGCGTTTGCAACAGCTTCGCGGAATGCCTCAAGAGGAATTCGATCGGTTTGGACGCGCTCCATCCCTTCGATACGCTCATAACGGTAGTAGCGTGCAAACATAGCCACCGCCCTGTCCGCCTGCTCAATTGCGGATACATTTGTCGCCGCCTCGCGATCCAAGATCACATCCTCGGTATCGCCAAAACGGACGCAGTCGATGCCTGGAAAATCATTCTTATCCGCTAAAATCGCCGCGGCATTGGTATAGCCATCCTTGCCGAGCAAGCGGAGCGTACGCAAGATATCCGACGTTAGCTCGGAAATGCCGAGGTGTTCAACACACTTATGCTCGAGCGTATGAAAGCTCAAGTCCTGGCGAGCCGACGTGAGCGCGTCGAACGTTACGTTGCTGCCTTCGAGCGTCAGCCTGCCATACTCAAACCGGTCGACCTCCACCGTTGCCGAATCGTTTCGCCTGTAGGCCTTTCCCTTGCTTCGATAGGGTTTGTCCTGTCCCTCATAAACCGTAAGGATTACGGTCCCGTGTTTCTCATCGGGCTCGAGCGTGTAACGGGGAGCGGGGTCCAAGCTGTCATTAATCATGTTCTCGATGCGGAGACACTCTGCGACCGGATCTGCAAGGCCGACAACCACGCCCTCGTCATCAACGCCAAACTCAATCTTGCCCGTCCCATAGTTTGCATAGGCGCTCACCGTTTTAAGAAACGTCGGCGTAACGCTTTCCTTGTATTCGACTGTAGGGCTCTCTCTAACAACCATATGCACAACCCCCTCGTTTCGTACCATTCATAACCGTATTATAAGACGAAAACCGTTTGCGTACTGATTTATATAAGACGCAAACTGTTTTCGTCTTGATTTGCGTACGGAATTAAGACGCATAATTTCGCTTTCGTATGGCTCAATACCGGACGCAGACTGTTTTCGTCTGTCAATACGTCTGAAATCCAAACGAAAAGAGCCCCGAGCTCGTATGAACTCGGGGCTCTTTGTGCCGCACATCTATGAGAGGAAAAATTCGATGCGTACGGGCGCTACCCCATGAAGCCGCCCTGGGATGGCGGCAACCTCGCCGTTACCCGTCTGATGGGTGTGCTCAAGGCATCCGTTCCCCTCTTTATCGACGTAACGGGCAAAAAAGTTCGTCGAGGAGACCATCCGCACGCACCACGGTGTGGCCGACGCCATTGAGACGCGCAACCCCACCGCCGCTCACGATGCGATGTATCTGCACCTGGTCTACAACCGCAATATGATTGCGGAAGGCACACAAACAAAAGGCATTTAAGGCTCGACAATAATCTTTCTTTGATAAAACGCAGGCAGCGAGCGCTTGCGTTTTATCAAATGGTGCAATGGGGTCAGGTTTACATGCATCAACTTAGCGCAAAGTAACCTGGCCCCCACGCAACAAAGGGTTAACTAGAGCTCACAGGCAACCTTGTAGCCATCGCCGATGGCGTCGCGAATGTTACCGCACTTGTTGGCATCGCCCAGCACGTGGGTGGCAACACCGGCTGCAGCCAGGTCGTCTGCCAGCTTGGTATTGGGACGATAGCCCATGGCAAGCACCAGCGTATCGGCACCGGTGATGGTGTGGACCTCGCCGTCCTTCTCGTAGCTGATAGCATCCTCGGTAATCTCGGTCACCTTGGCCTCAGTCAGCACGTGGACACCCTTGGAGAGCATGCGCGTGATGAGCACCGCGCGGCCGGCACCGCCCTCGTTGGCGGCGAGCGTCTTGGTCATCTCGATGACGGTGACATCGCGATTGGCCGGCGACAGGTCGTTGACCAACGGGGCCAGGTAATCGGCCGTCTCGCAGCCGACGGTGCCGCCGCCCACGATGACGATCTTCTTGCCCGGAAAAGCCTTGCCGCCCAACAGGTCGTCAGCCGTCATAACCTGCTTAAAGCCCTGCATGAAGGCCGGAGCGATGGGCTCGGCGCCATAAGCTAGGACGACCTCGTAGCCGGCGTAGTCACGCTGAATGTCCTCGGCAGTAAGCTCAGTGCCAAATACGCACGTGACGCCGGCCTCGGCCAGGCGACGGTACTGGTACTTGATCACACGAGTGAGCTCCTGCTTTGCCGGCGGAACGGCCGCGATGCGCATCTCGCCGCCCGGTTCGTCCTGCTTATCCACGAGCACCACGTTATGGCCGCGCTTGGCGGCAATGTAGGCCGCCTCCATGCCAGCGGGACCGGCGCCCACGACGAGCACGTTCTTGGCCTCGGCGGCAGGCTCGTAGCCGGCCTCGTCGCGCTCGACGTCCGGGTTGACGGTGCAGGAGATGCGCTTGCCAAACATGATGCCGTTCAGGCAGCGCAGGCAGCCGATGCAGGGACGGATCTCGTCGGCGTTGCCGGCAGCCGCCTTATTGCAGAACTCGGCATCGCACAGATTGGCGCGGCCCATCATGCAGATGTCGGCGGCGCCGTCCTCGATCAGCTCCTCGGCGATCCAGGCCTCGTTGATGCGGCCGACCGTGGCAACGGGAATGTTGACGTGCTTCTTAATCTCGCGCGAGCAGGCGGCATGCGAGGCCTGCTGCGTACCGGCGGCGGGAATTGCGGAGCCACGCTTGATGGTGGTGCCGCCCGACACATGAATCATGTCGACGCCGGCCTTCTCCAGGCGACGCGAGACGTAGATCATGTCGTTGAGGGTCAGGCCGCCATCGGTGTACTCGTCGCCCGAGATACGGACGTCGATAATGAAGTCCTTGCCGCAGCGCTCGCGAATCTCGGCGATGACCTCGAGCAGGAAGCGCATGCGGGCGTCGAGCGAGCCGCCGTACTCGTCGGTACGCTTGTTGTAGAGCGGAGTCAAAAAGCCGCCGAGCATACCGTGGGCGTGCGCCGCATGGACCTCGACGCCATCGACGCCGGCCTTCTGCATACGCACGGCAGCGTCGCCGAACTGATGCGTGAGCTCGTGGATCTCGTCAACCGTGATGGGACGCGGTGCCTCGCGGGCATAGGACGGGCCCACAAAGGACGGGGCGATCAGGCGCGGCGTGCCTGGAATGTTAAAGGCCATGTAGGCGGGGTGGAAGAGCTGCGGCATGATCTTGCAGCCGTACTCGTGGACGGCCGCGGCGAGCTTTTCCCAGCCGGGGATAAACGTGTCGTCGTAGCAGCACATGTCACCCGGCAGATAGGTATAGGTGGGCTCGACCGTCACGACCTCGGTGATGATGAGGCCCACGCCGCCCTTGGCGCGGGCGCGGTAATGATCGACCAAGTCGTCGGTCACATAGCCATGATCGGCCAGGTTGGTTGACACTGGCGGCATAAAGACGCGGTTCTTGACCTCGGTCGTACCGACCTTGATCGGGCTAAAGAGCATTGGATAGGCAGAAGACTCCATGCAGGCTTCCTTTCGTTTGAGCCGCTCGGCGGCAGTTACTAACGTACTTATCGTATCAGTATCCGCCGCATTCGCACTCGCTCGCACTCCCCACCTTCAATCCCGACCCTCACAAAAAAGTTGCGGTGGAATACGGAGTAGATGAGACTTTTGACAGCCAAAACAGTCCGTATTTCACCGCAACCGATGGGCGGGGTGGAATTGAGGGCTCAGATAGTCAGTCATGCCCTCATCCGCCACTCCCTCACTTACAGCGCGCCGTCCAGCATAAGGTTCACCTTGAGCACGTTAACCGTGGGCTCGCCGAACACGCCGAGGAAACGGCCCTTGGTGCACTGGGCGATGATCTCGCGCACCTCGTCTTCGCTCTTGCCCGTGGCCTTGGCAAGGCGCGGGACCTGGTACTCGGCGGCATCCGGAGAGATCTCCGGGTCGAGGCCGGACCCCGAACACGTCACCAGGTCGACGGGCACAGCGTCCATATCGGCATCGGAGTTGGCGGCGCGAATCTTCTTCACGCGCGCATCCACAAGCTGCCGATACTTCTCACTCGCCGGGGACAGGTTGGACGGGGCACCATACGCCATGAGCTCGCCGTCTTCGCCTTCGACAATTGACACGTTCTGGATACGACCCCACATGTGGGCTTCGTCATCGAAGTTCTGGCCGATGAGCTCGGAACCCACAACCTTGCCGTCGACCGTAATAAGCGATCCGTTCGCCTGGTACGGAAACGCAAGCTGCACGACGCCGGTCACCACGAGCGTGTATCCCAGGCCGCAGACGATGGTAAACAGCGCGAACACGCCAAGTGCGCGCGATGCGATACCTTTGAACATACAAACCTCCGTCTACATCATGCCAATGCCGAACAAGGCCAGCAGCATGTCGATAATCTTGATGAATACGAACGGCGCCACGATGCCGCCCAGACCCCACACCAGCAGGTTATGGGTCAACAGCTGGCCGGATGGAACCTCGCGGTACTTGACGCCCTTGAGAGCCGCCGGAATTAGCGCGACGATGACCAGCGCGTTGTAGATGATGGCGGACAGCACGGCCGTCAACGGGTTGGTGAGGCTCAGGATGTTGAGGGCGCCCAGTCCCGAATAGATCGGCGAGAACAGGGCCGGGATGATAGCGAAGTACTTCGCCACGTCGTTGGCCACCGAGAAGGTCGTGAGCGAGCCGCGGGTCATGAGCAGCTGCTTGCCAATACGCACGACCTCGATGAGCTTGGTGGGGCTGGAGTCGAGGTCGACCATGTTGCCGGCCTCCTTGGCAGCCTGGGTGCCCGTGTTCATGGCCACGGCGACGTCGGCCTGGGCCAGAGCGGGCGCGTCGTTGGTGCCGTCGCCGGTCATGGCGACCAGGTGACCCTCACGCTGGAACTCGCGGATCTTCTCGAGTTTGCCTTCAGGGGTGGCCTCGGCCAGGAAGTCGTCAACGCCGGCCTCGGCGGCGATTGCCGCGGCGGTGAGCGGATTGTCGCCCGTCACCATGATGGTCTTGATGCCCATCTTGCGCAGGTCGGCGAACTTCTCCTTAACGCCGGACTTGATGATGTCCTTGAGGTACACAACGCCCAGCACGCGGCAGTTCTTGGTCACGACCAGCGGGGTGCCGCCGGCCTTGGCGATGCGTTCGACGGCCTCTTCGCACTCCTGGGAGAACACGCCGCCGGCTGCCTCCAGATAGGTGCGCACGGAATCGGCAGCGCCCTTGCGGATCTCATTGCCCTCGTAGTTCACGCCGGACATACGCGTTGCCGCGGTGAACGGGATGAACTCCATGCCCTTATCCTCGAGCGTGCGGCCGCGCAGACCGAACTGCTCCTTGGCGAGCACGACGATGGAACGGCCCTCGGGGGTCTCGTCGGCCAGCGAGGAAAGCTGGGCGGCATCGGCCAGCTCCGCGGGATCGACGCCGTCGACCGGGATGAACTCGGCGGCTTGGCGGTTACCCAGGGTGATGGTGCCGGTCTTGTCGAGCATGAGGATGTCGACGTCGCCGGCGGCCTCGATGGCGCGGCCGGACATGGCCAGCACGTTGGCCTCGTTCAGACGGCTCATGCCGGCGATGCCGATGGCGGACAGAAGGGCGCCGATGGTAGTGGGAGCCAGGCACACGAGCAGCGCCACGAGCGTGGTCACGGCCGTGGGGTTGACCATGTCGTTAAGACCGACCGAGAAGCAGGAGTAACAATACAGGGCCAGCGTGACCAGAATAAAGACGATGGAAAGGGCCACCAGGAAGATCTCCAGAGCGATCTCGTTAGGGGTCTTCTTGCGCGCGGCACCCTCGACCATCGCGATCATCTTGTCCAGGAAGCTCTGGCCGGGCTCACTGGAGATCTTGACGATGATCCAGTCGGACAGCACCGTGGTACCGCCGGTAACGGCAGAGCGGTCGCCGCCGGCCTCGCGGACCACGGGGGCGGACTCGCCGGTGATGGCGGACTCGTCAACGGAGGCAGCGCCCTCGATGACGTCGCCGTCGCCGGGAATCTGCTCGCCGGCGCGTACGATCACCAGGTCGCCGCGCGTGAGCTCGGTGCCGGGAACGACGGTGAAGTGCTCCTTGTCCTCAACGGACTCGATGCGATGGGCCTCGACATCCTTCTTGGCCGCACGCAGAGAATCAGCCTGAGCCTTACCGCGGCCCTCGGCAAGCGCCTCGGCGAAGTTCGAGAACAGGTCGGTGAGCCACAGGATGACCGCGATGGCGACCACATAGTAGGTGGGCACACCCGCGTCCCGCACACCGAAGATGGAAGCGACGACCAGGACGGAGGTCATGACGGCTGAAAGCCACACCAGGAACATGACCGGGTTTTGAATCTGGACGCGAGGGTCCAGCTTGGCAAACGAGTCGCGGACCGCGCGGCCCATCATGTCTTTTTGCATAGTCATAAATCTGCGCCCTCCTTTACGCAATCATCTGGAAGAACTCGGCAACGGGGCCAAGCGCCAGGGCCGGGAAGAAGCTCAGGGCACCGATCAGCAGAACGATGAACACGAGCAGGAATACGAACATGCCGTTGGTGGTAGACAGGGTACCGGCGCTCTCGGCGACCTTACCCTTCTTGGCCAGCGAGCCGGCGATAGCCAGCGTACCGATGATGGGCATGAAGCGGGCGAACAGCATCTCGAGGCCGAGCATGACGTTGATCCAGGGAATGTTGCAGTTCATACCTGCAAACGCCGAGCCGTTGTTGCCGCCGCATGAGGTGAAGGCATACAGCACCTCGGAGAAGCCGTGCGCGCCACCATTGTTGAGCTGGTCGGCAAGACCGGGCACCATGCAGGCGATGGCCGAGCACACCAGAATGGCAAACGGAGTTGCCAGGCACAGGACAACTGCCCAGCGCATCTCGCCCGGCTCGATCTTCTTGCCCAGGAACTCGGGCGTGCGGCCGACCATAAGGCCGGCGATGAACACTGTGAGGATGGCGAAGCCGATCATGCCGTACAGGCCGCAGCCCACGCCGCCGAAGACAACCTCGCCCAGAGCCATCTGGAGCATCTGGACAAAACCGCCCAGCGGGGTGTAGGAGTCGTGCATGGAGTTAACCGAGCCGTTGGAAGCGGCGGTGGTGTAAGCCGACCACGTGGAGGAGGTGACGATACCGAAGCGGCTCTCCTTGCCCTCCATGTTGCCGCCGGCTTGGCCGTCGGTCATCTCGATATTGACCGCTCCGCCATCGGCCAGCTGCGGGGTGCCCGCATGCTCGTTGACGGCGATGATGCCGGTGAAGATCACCAGCAGGATGAACATGGCGGCAAAGATGGCCTTGCCCTGCTTGGTGTTCTTGACGCCGATACCGAAGGTGAAGCAGCAGGCAGCCGGGATCAGCAGCAGGCTGGTCATCTCGATGATGTTGGTGAAGGCACTGGGGTTCTCATACGGATGGGCGGAGTTCACGCCGAAGAAGCCGCCGCCGTTGGTTCCGGACTGCTTGATGGCGACCTGAGGAGCCGCAGGACCCTGGGGCAGGAACTGCTCGGTGACCACGCGCGCGCCCTCGACAACCTTGCCGTCGACCTTGACCGTGTCGCCCTCGATCTGGGCGCCGTCGAGGACGCTCCAGCCGCCGTCTGCATTAGGCTGGACGGCGACGGGCTCTACGAGCTCAGCCTTCTGAGCCGGCTGGAAGTTGGAGATGACGCCACCGGCAGCCAGGCAGATGCCGAACACGAGGTTCAGCGGGATGAGCACATACAGGACGGTGCGGGTGAGGTCGACCCAGAAGGAACCCAAGCTCTGCTCCTTGACCTGACGGAAGCCACGAATCAGCGCGAACATGACCGCGATACCGGTGCCAGCGGAAACGAAGTTCTGCACGGTGAGACCCATGAACTGCACAAGGTAGGACAGGGTGGTCTCGCCGGAGTAGGACTGCCAGTTGGTGTTGGTTATGAAGGAAGCAGCCGTATTGAACGACAGGTCCCATGGCACACCCGGCAGGTGCTGGGGATTGCCTGGCAAGAAGGACTGAAGCGCTTGAAGTGCCACAAGGACCACGAGGCCGATCCCCGAAAAGACCAGCACGCTCGCCAGGTAGCGCCTACACCCCATCTGCTCTGCCGCGTCGATGCGAAGCAGACGATAGACGCCACGCTCCACAGGAGCAATCACAGGCGACAGGAACGTATGCTCACCATCCATGATATGGGCCATGAACCGACCGAGCGGAACGGCCAGGACGACGAGCACGGCAAAGTACAAGATGTACTGAATCGCAGCGTCCATAGTTTACGAATCACTCCTCATCAGAATGTAGATGTAATAGATAAGGAGTCCAATGCAGACGACTCCGATGATGGGAATGAGGATGTTCATTTACCGCCCCTTTCACGCGCGGTCCGATGTCTCGGACGCCTGCTCTCGCAAGCGCCTGGGGACAGTAAACGCTTCTAGAGATTAAAGAGGCGTGAGGGCCGGGGCTCACGACCTTAAGATGCCGTAAAGATGCAGGTAGAAAGCACTATTGCGGCTGCAGTGCGCCTATACTCGACCTCGCGAGCATACAGTGGCGTCCTCACCGCGTATGCACGCATGGGCAACGTTTCAGAAAGGCTACGCTATGCAGCGCGACGCATCGGACACTCGCGTCAATCCAGACCTCATCCTCAAGGCAATTGAGAAAGACGAGGCCGCCGATGACGCTCGAACCAGCCGGGGACACCTCAAGATTTTCTTTGGCTACGCTGCTGGTGCAGGCAAAACCTATGCGATGCTTCAAGCCGCCCACGCCGCCAAGCGGCGAGGTGTCGACGTCGTCGCGGGATACATCGAGCCGCACGAACGTCCGGCAACTGCCCATCTTGCACAAGGGCTTGAGAACGTGCCCTGTAAACTCGCTGAGCACAACGGCATTGCGCTCAGCGAGTTCGATCTAGATGCGGCTATCGAACGCGCCCCTCAGCTCATCCTTGTCGACGAGCTCGCCCATACGAATGCGCCGGGGTCTCGCCACGACAAACGTTATCAAGACGTCGAGGAACTTCTACATGCAGGCATCGACGTCTATACGACTGTGAACGTTCAGCATATCGAGAGCCTAAACGACATGGTTGCATCCATCACCGGCGTTGTCGTGAGCGAACGAATCCCCGACCGCATCTTCGATGATGCCGACCAGGTCGAGCTCGTTGACATAGAGCCCGAAGACCTACTTGAGCGCCTTCGCGCCGGCCTCGTCTACCGTCCCGCACAAGCCGAGCGAGCGCAACAGCATTTTTTTACCGTCGAGAACCTCACCGCACTCCGAGAAATCGCGCTGCGCCGCTGCGCCGATCGCACCGGCCACCTCACAGACGCCGCACGCGTGCTGGGAAACCGTGACTACTACACCAGGGAGCGTATCTTAGTCTGTGTCTCCCCGGCGCCGACCAATCCCCGCATCGTCCGTGCCGCCGCACGCATGGCGAAAGCGTTTCGCAGCGAGCTCGTCGCCCTGTTCGTAGAGAGCCCGCGCACGCAAGCCATGAGCGATGATGAGCGCGCCAAGCTTGCAGACAATATCGCCCTAGCCGAGCAGCTCGGAGCACATATGGAAACCGTCTATGGCGACGACGTCGCGTTTCAGATCTCCGAGTTCGCACGCCTGTCGGGTATTTCGAAGATCGTCATGGGGCGCACGGGCGAGCACAGCAGCGTCCGTCAGGCCCTCTTTGGCCGCAAATCTCTCGTAGAACAGCTCATAACATTCGCCCCGAACCTCGACATTTACATCATTCCAGACCAGTCGACTCCGCCCTCCCGACCCAAAGGACGCCGCCATGCGCTCGCCCTGCAGCCGCCCAGCAGCCGAAACGTGCTTCGCACGCTGGCCCTCTCTCTTGTCGCCACAGCGATCGGCACGGCTTTCCGCCATCTGGGATTTGCCGATTCCAGCATCATATCCCTCTATATCCTCACGGCCCTGCTGACCGCCGTCACCACGACGGGGCGTATCTGCACGATCGTATCGAGCGTGCTCTCTGTAGTGCTTTACAACTTCTGCTTCGTAACGCCTCTGTTTTCGCTCGCCAGCTACGACCGAAGCTATCTGGTCACGTTCGGCATCATGTTCGCTACCGCTATGGTCGCCGGCGAGTTAACTGCGCGCATCGCCGACAACGCCCGTACCTCCGCCGAGAACGCATTCAAAACGCGCGTACTCCTCGAAACGAACCAGCTCTTGCAGCAAGCCCATAGCGCGGAGGAGTGTGCCCGCGTCGCCATGAACCAACTCATCAAACTGCTAAAACTCGACGTGGTCTTCTACACCGCCGAACACGGCACGCTCGGCAAGACGCTCTATGAGTCCGCTGGCACCGAAAACCGATCCGCGTCGCTGCTCACCGACTACGAGCGCGCTGTTGCAACCTGGACCTACACCAACAACAAACGCGCGGGCGCAAGCACGCGGACCCTGCCCGAGGCGCGCTGCCTCTACCTCGCGGTTCGCACCGGCGACAAGGTATTCGGTGTCATCGGCATCGACCTGGAGGGGCGCGAGATCGAAGCCTTCGAGCATTCGATCGTCCTATCTATCGTAGGCGAATGCGCCTTGGCGCTCGAAAGCGACCGGGCGGCGCAAGAGCGCGAAGAGGCTGCGGTCTTGGCGAAAAACGAGCAGCTGCGCGCCAACCTTTTGCGCTCCATCGGCCACGATTTGAGGACACCACTCACGGCTATATCCGGATCTGCGGCAATCCTTCGGAAGAGCGACGAGAAGCTCAGCCTCGAACAACGCTGCGATCTTGCCGATGCCATCTACGACGACTCCCTCTGGCTTATCGATACCGTGGAGAACCTCCTCGCCATCACACGCGTCGAGGATGGCACCATTTGCCTCAACTTCACATCCGAGCTCATCGACGAGGTCATCGAGGCCGCCCTCAGCCATGTCGCCCAAGCATCGCATGGACGTACCGTCACCATCGAGCACACTGACGACATCCTGCTGGTACGCATCGACGTCCATCTCATCATGCAGGTGCTTACGAATCTCATCATGAACGCCTTCAAATACACGCCCGAGGACTCGACTGTCACCATCAGCGCACGTCGCGAGGGTGCGTTCGTCGTGGTGGACGTCGCAGACGATGGGCCGGGTGTGGCAGACTGCGACAAGCCTCATATCTTTGAGCGCTTCTTCACCTCACGCAATACGCGGCCCGTGGATTCGCGTCGAAGCATCGGCCTTGGGCTGTCGCTCTGCCGCTCCATCGTGGAGGCGCATGGCGGCGTCATCGAAGCTCGCGACAACCACCCCCATGGGGCCGTCTTCCGTTTTACCCTGCCCGCCGAGGAGATCGAGATTCATGAATAATGCCGCTAAGCCACGCATCCTCCTGGTCGAAGATGACCTGACCGTTCAAAACCTCGTTTCGACCGCGCTTGACCTCCACGGCTATGTCGTGAGCAAGGTTTGCAACGGCCAGGCCGCCATCATGGATGCGGTGTCGCACGGCCCCAGCCTCATCATGCTCGACCTCGGCCTTCCCGACATTGACGGTATCGAGGTCATCACGAAGATCCGAAGCTGGTCGGCAGTCCCCATTATCGTCATTTCGGCGCGCACCGAAGATTCCGACAAGATTGCAGCACTTGACGCAGGGGCAGACGACTACCTCACCAAGCCCTTTTCTGTGGATGAGTTGCTCGCGCGCGTCCGTGCGAATTTGAGGCGCTCCTCGATGGCGTCAAGCGAATCGACAGAAGCGAGCACGTTCGACAACGGTCCGCTGCATATCGACTACGCCGCGGGATACGCGACGAAAGACGGACGCGAGCTCTCGCTCACCCCAACCGAGTACAAATTGCTCGTCCTTCTGGCGAAAAACGTCGACAAGGTGCTCACCCACACCTTCATCACCCGCGAGATATGGGGCACGAGCTGGGACAGCGATCTGGCGAGCCTGCGCGTGTTCATGCGCACCCTGCGCAAGAAGATCGAGGCAGACCCCTCTCACCCCAAGATGATTCAGACGCACATGGGTGTCGGGTACCGCATGCAGCGTCTCTAGCCCACCCCACAAAAAAGTTGCGGTGGAATACGGAGTAGATAAGGCCTTTGACGGCCAAAACAGTCTGTATTTCACCGCAACTGATGGGCGGGATGGAGTTAGAGGCCCAGGTAGTTGGTCATGCCTTCGACGGCGAGATTGGCGCTCGCTACGGCATGGACCACGGTGAGCGGGCCGTTGACCACATAGTTAGCGATACCCAAAAATACTCTTCAACTCGCCACACTCTCCCCCAAATGTGCAAAGCGCCCCGCGAACGGATGCTCGCGAGGCGCTTGGGTGCCTGGACCTTTATTTGATACCGCGGCCCAAGTCTTCGGCGATTTTGTCTACGCCCTTAAGTGCGGCGCAGGTCTTTTTGTTGGAGCAATGCCCCGTACAAACGCCACCCTGGGCGCAGTCGGCGCAGGTGCCCTTTCGGTAGATACGCACGCACACGGCGACAAACGCAATGCCGATAACAGCCAACACAACAATATCGATAGGTGCCATAGTAAGCCTCCTCTAGTTAACCACCACTTACTTTACCCCATCTTCCACCTGCCAAAAAGGGACAGGTTTGTTTTGGTCGGTTTTATCTGCGGAAACGCCACATCTTACTTCTGGAGCAAAGCAATCTGTCCCCCATTGCACCAAAAAGCCCGAGTGTCGCTGGGACACCCGGGCTCATGGAAAGGGGCTAATCCTTATTCGGACTTAAGCGGAAACTGCGGCGGAAGCAGTGTTGGTCTCGTCCTCGTCGGTCCAAGCATGTTTAGGCATGGGACGGAAGATCTGGAAGAGCATCGCAACCAGCAGCACGATGGCCACAACCGTCCAGATACCAAACTGTCCAAGAACGAACAGGTTGTAGAACTGGTTGATGAACAGACCAATGACCCAAGCAAAGGCGCACTCGTAACCGATCGCGATGGCGGTCCACTTGCCGGAATCCATCTGGTTGCGGATAGTGCCCATGGCGGCAAAGCACGGAGCGCACAGCAGGTTGAACGCACCAAAGGCAACGCAAGCGCCCATAGTCGGGAACATGCCGGCGAACGCGGTCCACAGGCTCGGGTCGGTCTCGCCGGCGTCGGCGACGGACAGCAGCGAACCGGCGGTGGCGACGACGTTCTCCTTAGCGACAAGGCCCGAGACGGTCAGCGCAGTTGCCTGCCAGGTGCTAAAGCCGAGCGGGGCGAAGATCCAGGCGACCAGGTTGCCCAGCATGGCAAGCACGGAGTAGTCCATGAACTCCTCGGGGATGCCCTCCATAGCAGGCAGGAAGCCAAACGTGCCGTTGTAGCTACCAAAGTTGGACAGGAACCAAACAACGACGGTGGACGCGAAGATGACCGTGCCGGCCTTCTTGATAAAGGCCCAGCAGCGCTCCCACACGTGCAGCGCCCAAGAGCGGATCGCCGGGAAGTGGTAGGCGGGAAGCTCCATAACGAACGGCGTCGGGCGGCCGGCGAAGAGCTTGGTCTTCTTGAGCATGAGGCCCGAAGCGATGACGGCAAAGACGCCCAGGAAGTAGAAGAGCGGGCTGATCCACGCGGCGGTGGTGGAAGAATCGCCGATGATGGAACCCATGAGCAGGGCGATGATCGGCAGCTTAGCGCCACAGGGAATAAACGTGGTGGTCATGACCGTCATGCGGCGGTCCTTCTCGTTCTCGATGGTCTTGGTGGCCATGACGCCGGGGACGCCGCAGCCCGAGGATACGAGCATGGGGATGAACGACTTACCGGACAGGCCAAAGCGACGGAACACGCGGTCCATGATGAAGGCGACGCGGGCCATATAGCCGCAGTCCTCCAGGAAGGACAGCATGACGAACAGCAGGAACATCTGCGGGACAAAGCCGAAGATGGCGCCCAGGCCGCCGACGATGCCGTCGCAGACCAGCGAATCGACCAGGCCACCGTCCTCGGTGCCGCCCGCCACAAGGGCGTCGTGGACCATGGTGGTAATACCAGGAACATAGGGGCCGTACTGTGCCGGGTCGACCGAGTCGGCATTGTCGCCCGCAGCCTCGACGGCCGCGTCGTAGGCGTCGCGGCCCTGACCGAGCACGTACCAACCGTCGGTACCGAAGAGCTGGTCGTTGGTGAAGTCGGTCACCGTGCCGCCCAAGGTAGAAACGGCGATGTAGTACACGCAGAACATGATGACCACAAAGATCGGCAGGCCCAGGATACGGTTGGTAACCACGCGGTCGATCTTCTCGGAGGTGCTCATCTTTGCCGGAGCCTTGGTGAGGCACTCGTCAATGATGTGGGCAATCACGCCGTAACGCTCGCCGGTGATGATGGACTCGGCGTCATCGTCGCAGTCCTGCTCGCACTGAGCGACCAGACCTTCGACGCGAGCGGCCTTCTCCTTGGTGAGGTTGATGAGCTTGCAGGCGTCCGCATCGCGCTCGAACAGCTTGACAGCGTAGTAGCGGCGCTTGTTGGCGGGAACGCTCGCCGGCAGATTGTTCTCGATGTGGTCCAGAACGTCCTCGATGGAGGAATCGAACTTGTGCTCCGGCACCTGGCCCTTGGAAGCAGCGGACTTCTTGACCTGCTCGAACAGCTCCTTGATGCCCTTGTTCTTAAGGGCCGAGATCATCATGACCGGACAACCGAGCTTCTTGGAGAGCTTGTCCGTGTCGATCTTATCGCCGTTCTTCTCGACCAGGTCGGCCATGTTGAGGGCAACGACCACGGGCAGGCCGGTCTCGATAACCTGAAGCGCCAGGTACAGGTTACGCTCGAGGTTGGTGGCGTCGACCACCTGGACGACGACATCGGGCTCGCCGCTCATGAGGTAATCGCGCGAGCACTGCTCCTCAGGGCTGTAGGGGGAAAGCGAGTAGATGCCAGGGAGGTCCGTGATGGTAACGTTCTTGTCGCTTAGGAGCTTGGCCTCCTTTTTCTCAACCGTGACGCCGGGCCAGTTGCCAACGTAGCCGTTGGCGCCGGTGATCAGGTTGAAAAGCGTGGTCTTGCCGCAGTTGGGGTTACCCGCCAGCGCGACATGGATCTGAGAATCCGCCATTCAATCCTTCTTCCTTGTGTGCCTGCGCTGCTTTCTCCGCGCAGGCTGGATAATGTGCTTCAAAGATGCTGCATTAAGTTAGAAAAACCTAACTTTATCTGCAGATATATGCGCCGCGAGCCCTTACTGGACCTCGACGACGGCAGCCTCCTCCTTGCGGATGGAAAGCTCGTAGCCGCGCACGTTGATCTCGACCGGATCACCGAGCGGTGCAACCTTCACGACCTTGAACGAAGTGCCCTTGATGAGCCCCAGGTCCATAAGGTGACGGCGAAGCGCACCCTCACCGTGAAGCTTGACGATGGTAGAGCTCTCGCCCACCTTAACGTCACCCAACGTCTTCATCCTCTTGTCCCCCTTTCAGTTTTTATGAAATGCTGCGGACTAACCGACGGTCATGATGTGCATGGCAACCTTGGAATCGATGCCAAAGCGTGCGCCCAGCACCGTGACGATGATATTGGCGCCACTCGAGCTCACCACGTGGATTTCGTTGCCCTCGACAAAGCCGAGGTCCTTGAGGTGGTGCTTCATGTCCTCATTGCCCTTTACACGAGACACGCGCACGGTTTCGCCCGCTTTTACCATCGAAAGCGGCATGGCCGGCATCTGCGGTCCGCAAGACATGAGTGGCTCCTAACGTCAGTTCGTCCTCAACATCGACGCGATAAAAGTTAACCACGTCTATGTTCGCTTTAGTAAACTAGCACGTGGTTAACTTTTTGGAAAGGGTCCCTATTCAGATTTCGAAAAAGTTTCCTATATGAAACAAAAAGGCGCGGCAAAGAGCTGTCCTTTGCCGCGCCCTGTCATGCTTAGAGCGAGAGGTTTCTGATCGACGTAACGCAGGAAGCCTCGTCTACGCCCGAAACGCGAAAGATGATGTCCTCGCCGCACTCGCCGTAGAGAGCCATGAGGCCCATGACATCGCGACCGTCGGTATGGCGGTCGCCGATGCTGACCGACACGTCGCTACGGTGCTTGGCAATGATGTCATAGAGCAGCGCAACCGGGCGGGCGTGTAGTCCCAACGGATCTTTAATCGTCTTTGTAAACTCGACCATGTCCCCTCCCACGACATCACACATTCGGCCGGCAAACCCAGCCACGTGGTAGTTATTGTAGCGTTAGATGCTTATCGAGGGCCCCTCCGGATACCCCGTGGTCAAAAAGTGGCAAATATGAGTACTGTCACAAATTTAGTAGCAGCAAAATCGAGAGCAAATTGCCTAGCTTGAGCGATTCGAAGAGGTTGAAAGCCGTCAAACGCCCTTTAAAGGGAGTTAGATAAATCGATTTTGAGCCCATTTTCGCTCAGAGCAGGCCGAAAAATATGGCACTTCTTTTGCAACAGTACTCATATTTGGCATTTTTTGACCACGGGGGCCAAAACCATGCCCCAAAACACAAAAGGAGGGGCCTCGTAAGGCCCCTCCTTAGGAAAGGGAATCGATTTATTCCACAGCCGTAGATTAATCCTAGCCGCTACTCCATCATATCGAGGACGGAAGGGCGAAGCTCGTTCTCGGCGGCCTCGGGATCGGTCTCGCGCAGGCGGTTGATGTAGCGGTTGTACCACATCACGGCAAGGCCCAAGAAGACAACCACGCCGCCAACGTTGTAGACCAGCGTCAGCCACAGCGGCTGATCGAGCGGAATGGTGCCGCAGATAAGCACGAAGCAGAAGACCACAAGCAGGAATGCGGCAACGACCAGGCCAAAGCGGCGCGAACCCATGCGGAAGCCACGGGGAGCGGCGTCAAAGTTCTTGCGCAGCATAAAGTAGGCAAGCAAAATCAGCAGCGGTGGGAGCAGAGCGGTGGCAGCAGTCATGTTGGTAACGATCATGAGCAGGTCGTCGAGGTTACCGGAGCCCAGGGCCGGAATGATCAGGATGGGGACGACGATGGCGAACTGCAGCCAAGCAGCGCGGGCAGGAATGCCATGCTCGTTGAGCTCGACGATCTTGCTACCAAAGACGCCCTTGGGGATCTCGGTGAAGAAAACCTTGATGGGAGCAGAGGTCCACATCATGAGGGAGCCCAGCGTGGCGGCGAGAAGGATCAAGCCGATGGCGCGCGTAGACACTTCCATGGGAATGCCAAAGTGGGCAAAGACAGCGCCGAATACGTCGAAGATACCGGTGGAGATGGCAACGCCGCCCTCGGGGATGAACAGGTTAACCAGCAGCGAAGCGCCTGCATACAGAAGGCCGATGGTCAGGCCGGCGATAACGACGGTGCGCACGAAGGCCTTGACGCCACCCTTAAGGTCGTTAAGGAACACGCCGACAGACTCAGCGCCGCCAACGCCCTGGATGATCCAGGCAAGCGTACCGAAGAAGCCCCACGCAGTTGCGAAGTTGCTCATGTCGGGAGCCATGTTAGCGGGAGTAGGAGCCGTAGCGAACTCAACGCCGCCAAAGGCAGCAGCCAGGGACAGCAGGATGAACACGGCGGTCAGGCCGAGAGCCGCGGTCGAACCGAAGGAGGAAATGGAGCCGATCCACTTAGCGCCCTTGGTCGAAACCCACGTGGCGATAGCAAAGACGACGATCTCGATAATGGTGATCCACAGCTGCGAAAGCTCGGCGTTGGCACCAAAGAACACGTAGCTCGCGTAGATGATGACGTTGGGCAGGACGGACGCAAAGAAGAACAGGTTAACGAACCAGTAGCTAAATGCCGTCAGGAACGCCCAGCGACCACCCATCGAGGTCTTAACCCATGCGTACACGCCAGACTCGGAGTCCTTGTTGAGGCCGACGAACTCGGCGGTAACCAGGGTATAGGGGACAAAGTACAAAAGCGTGGCGAAGAAGAACGACGGCGCAGCTGCCAAGCCGATGGCCGCGTTGTTGTTGATGATGTTCTTGATACCGAACACGGCGGCGACCGTCATGCCCAGCAGAGCGAACGAACCAATCGTTCCTCGTTTTTCAGAGCTCATAAGCCCTCCCAATCATCTGTTAAATGTCATCTAAAACCGTCCGAGCTGCAAGTGCAAACACGGACGGCGCACCTGCTAAGGGGAATGGGGAAAAGGGAGTCAACAAAGCCATCCCCCTTAACGGCGCGAAGCAAACGTCCAGGCGGACGAATACTACTTGTTGGGGAAGGAATAACCTTCGACTGTCACGTGCAGCACCACGACGCGGGGATCCGCGGCATCGGCCACGACACGGTAGGCCTCGTCAATTTCGACGACGGCAACGCCGCCGGTGGGAATCGTCACGGTCTCCCCCGTACCCTCAAAGCGCTCGCGATCATCGATATCGCTGTAGGCGCGCGTACAGGTAAGATCGGCCTTGGAAGCCACCTCAACGGTCAGATTGCCGTCGAGCGGGGCGAGCACGGCATGGTAGCGACGGTGACCGACCAGATCGGCAGTAGCCGCCTCGTGGGCGTTCACCCACCAATACACCAGCGAGTCGCCGATAGAGTACGCCACATCGTGCTGCAGTTCAGAAACGCCGTCGAGTGCCTGACCGGTACGCATCCACTTCTTGACGGACTTCATCTGGGCGTCGAAATCGGCACGCGAGTTAAAGATATGCATGACTTATGCCTCCTTAATGGGTGCCAGCGCCTGAGCCAGATCGGCAGACGTCAGCGGTCGCAGGGACACCTCAAAGCTGAAGCTCTCAAAACGGGTGCGATAGGAATCGAGCACCTCGGAACCCCAAGAGTTCGAGCCAAGGCCGAGCAGCTGGTCGTTGATGTTGACCGTAACCGTGTCGCCCGGGACAAGATCGTAGACATGCTTGGCATTATCGATAGCCTCGCAGCTATAGGGCCATGCGGAGAACGAGAACGGATTGGAAGCGGCGTCGCTCGGACGCGTCACGACCAGACCGTCACCGTGGCTGGAGCGCAGGGCGACCCAGCGGGTACCCTCGCGGTTGGCGCAGTCCTGGGGCATAACGTAGGGCGTGAACATGTCGTCGACCGTAGTGCGGTAATGACCGACCGGGTTGGCGCGCAGCGAGTCCGGATAGTTCTCGCCCGGGCCGTGGCCATACCACTCGACGGCACGATCACAACCGGGGACCTCGAAGGAGATGCCGATGCGCGGGATAATGTCCGAATAGTCGCCGTAGGGCTCGCCGGAAACCTTGAGGTCGACGCGGCCACTCGGAAGCACGGTATAGACGAGCTCGACGCGCATGCCGAACGCGCGGACGGGAGGAGCGATACGCTGGCTCACGGTAACGACAACCGCATTGTCGTCCTGCTTCCAAGAAACATTGCGGGTAGACGTCTGCATCACATCGATGAAGTTATCCTTCCACAGGGAGTCGTACTCCTGGGCGTGGTTATCGACGAGCGGATGCCAAAAACCAACCTGGGGACCGGAGGTCATGACGTCGCGACCGGATGCCTTCCACTCGCTCACGGTACCGTTGACCTTGCTGAAGGTCAGCTCGCCGTTGAGGGAGCGAATACGAATCTCCTGCTCGGTCTCCTCGACCGTAAGCTCAGGACGAGTGGGGGCGGCAATTGCCGGCGCCGGATGGTTTGCGATGGCAAACTGGCTTGCACCCAGTTGGAACATCGGCTCGCACCAGGCGTGAGCCGCCATGGTGTAGGCGTGCACGGTCAGCAGGGTCTCGCCCACTGCGGCCTCGCGAATCACCAGCGGAAGCTGGACGGACTCGCCGGGGGCAACCGCACCGGGCATGAGCGTCTTGCGGCAGACCACGTCGCCGTCCACCAGGGTCTCCGCCGACAGGCAGACATCCTCGAGGGTGGTAAACCAACGCTTGTTGGTGACGGTCAGCTCGCCCGCCTCGGCATCGTAGGCCATGCGAACCGGGCAGATGACCTGGCCGTACTCGGTAAGGCCCGGGCTCGGCTGCTGCCAGGGGAACACCATGCCGTCGATGCAGAAGTTGCTGTTGTTGGGGTAATCGCCGTTGTCGCCGCCATACATGTCGTAGGCAACGCCGTCCTCGGTCACAGCAGCCAAACCGTGGTCGCACCATTCCCAAATAAACTGGCCTTGGATGCAATCCCAGCGATCGAAGACCTCCTGGTACTCGGACAGGCCTCCGGGACCATTACCCATGGAGTGGCCGTACTCGCAGTTGATGCGCGGCTTGGGGAACGGATGCTCGCCAAAGTCGTTCATCTGCGACACGCGGGAGTACATGGTGGAAATGACGTCGACGGTATCGGCGTTGCGATCCTCCTCGTAGTGGACCGGACGACCGTCGAGCTCGTGAGCTTTGGCGTACATCGCGCGGATGTTGCAGCCATAGCCGCTCTCGTTGCCCATCGACCACATGATGATGCACGCGTGGTTGCGTTCCTGCATCACCAGGCGCTCAACACGGTCAACGTAAGCCGGCTCCCAGGCAGGGTCGTCGGTGACCAGGGCGATATTGCCGATATTCTCGAAGCCGTGGCTCTCCATATCGGTCTCGGCGACCAGCATGATGCCGTACTCGTCGCACAGCTCGTAGAAGCGCGGATCGTTGGCGTAGTGGGACGTGCGCACCGCGTTGATGTTGTGCTGCTTCATGAGCTCCAGGTCGCGGCGCATGCGCTCGAGACCCACGGCGCGGCCCTTGTGATCGTCGTGGTCGTGGCGGTTGACGCCATGCATCTTAAAGTAGGTGCCGTTGAGGTAGATATGATTGCCCTCGACCGTCACCTCGGCAAGGCCTTGGCGATGCGGAACGTACTCGCTGACCTCGTCGCCGTCGTAGACCTCAAGCGTAAGGTCATAGAGGAAGGGGTCCTCGGGGTTCCAGAAGTGGGCATCGGCAACGCTGCACTCGGCATGGCCGTCGACGCACTCGCCCGTAGCGACCACATTCTGGCCATCGCTGAGCGTATACACGACGCGACTTGCGCCCTCGGCAACCGTATCGAGCGTGATCAGAGCGGCATCGCCCTCGCGGTGCGTGCGGAACCTAAAGTCGACCAGATGCGCGGCGGGACGCTGCATGAGGTACACATCGCGGAAGATGCCCGATGCCCACCACATGTCCTGGTCCTCGATGTAGCTACCATCGCTGTACTGCAGAACCTTGACCGCAAACAGGTTGTCGCCCTCGACGAGCGCGTCGGTCACGTCAAACTCGGCGGACAGGCGCGAACCCTTGGTCATGCCGATAAACTTGCCGTTGACATACAGCTCGCCGTAGCTCTCGATACCGTCGAAGCGAATAATCTCGCGAGCGCCGGCAGGCACGGCGGGAAGTTTGACGATGCGCTGGTAGACGCCCGTAGGGTCGTCGGAGGGAACGAACGGCTGATCCACCGGGAACGGAAAACCCTCGTCGGTGTAGGCAAGGTTGCCATAGCCGTCTACCTGCCACAGGTGCGGAACCTCCACGTGATCCCACTCGGGCTTGTACGTGCAAAGTGCTTCGTTGGAGACGGCCGCGGGGCCCTCAAAAAGGCGGAACTGCCACGAGCCGGACAGCTGGACAAATCCGCGCGACAGCTCGCGGCTGTACGTAGCGGCGAGATCGGCGGCCTCATAACCCATAAAGTACGCATGGGGTGCCAGGCGGTTCCTGTGGGTGAGCGCTTGGTTTTCCCAATCGTTAATGGCGTCCATGGTGATGCTCCTTCGTCATCGTAGTGCTTCTTTGTGCAACCGGTTGTCCTTATCTTACGGGCGGTACAAAAATCTGTGCAACCGGTTGTCCGCCGAACGGTCGATTTTGTCGGATTAACGGTGCAACCGGTTGTACAACCACGACACTTATGTCACCCTGAGTATCGAAACTCAGCGCAAAACAGCATTCCCAGGCGGCTGACAACGGCCGCGCCCATCTATGCCCCACCCGTGCAAGCCATGTTCAACAGCAGCTTGAACGTGAAATGCCACCAGTGGCCGGATATCATGAACGCTGTTCAGGCGCACTATAGTAAGCTGTATCCGCACCAGCCCGTATCAATGACAACATCGACCGCATTTTCCAGGAGACGCCATGACCCAACCAGTTCGCACCGCACCTACGCTTGCCGAGGTTGCCGCAGCTGCCGGCGTGTCGCGCTCCACGGCATCGCGCGCCCTCAACGATTCGCCCCGCATTAGCGAGGAAACCAAAAAGCGCGTCCGCGCAGCGGCCAAGGAAGTCAATTTTGTCCCCAACGCTCGTGGCCGAGCGCTCGCTGTCGGACGCACGGAAATCATCGCCGTGCTCGTGACCGAGCCCCTGAGTGAACTCTTCAGCGACCCCACCTATAGCGAGTTTTTGAGCGGCATTACCGAAGAACTGTCGGAGTCATCCTATCTGCCCGTTATCTTGCAGGCGTCTTCTACGCATGAGCGCAACCGCGCACGCGAGCACTTTGAGCGCCGCTCGTTCGACGCCGTAATCAACGTCTCCCCCTACAAGGGCAGCGAACTGCTCGAGGTACTGCGCGAGCTGGGCGTGCCCACCGTGTTGTGCGGCCAGCTCGAGGGTCACCCCTATCGCGATGTGTTCTCGACGGTCTACTCTGACGACGAAGAGGGCGGACGCTTTGCGGCACTCGCCATGAAGGAGCGCGGGCGCAAAGATATCGTCGCCGTGTTGGGACCGCAAGACAACCCCGCTGTTGTCGACCGCCTGCGCGGCTACCGCGCCGTCTTGGGCGAAGACCTCCCAGACGCAAACGTTATCTATACCGGCTGGAACAGCGGAGACGGCTATCAGGCCATGCACCAGATCCTCGCGCGCGAGATTGCTTTCGATGGCGTGCTCTGCGGATCGGACCGTATCGCGGCTGGCGTCATCACCGCACTCAACGAGGCAGGCCTATCCGTTCCGGCGGACGTTTCTGTCGTCGGCTTCGACGATCACGAGATTGCGGCGCGCTGCGTCCCCGCACTCACGACCGTCCGCCAGCCCCTGCGCGAAGAAGGCCACATGGCCGCCAACATTGCGCTCGACATGATCAAGGGCGCCGAGCCCACCACCTCCGTGATGCACATGCAGCTCGTTCAGAGAGACTCGCTGTAGGAAACTGGGCCGGGCTTTTCGCCAGACAGTTGTTGCGGAAAGCCTGCCCCGTTTTGAGCGCTCATTCTGGGGCACAGTTTCCGTTAGACCGCTCAAGCGGAAACTGTGCCCCATTATTTTGCCGAATTCTGGGTCGCGCTTTCCCAGAGGACCCCCTTTGGGAAAGCGCGACCCGTTCTGGACGCAGATTCCGGGACGCACTTTCCGCAACGCCCGGTCATCCCATGCCCTCACAATCTCGACGTATAAAAAACGAGGGAAGGCACGTGTCCTTCCCTCGTTACGGGCAATATGTAGCCGCTTGCCTACATCAGGCGCAGGCTGACGTCCTTGAGCTGGGCGCCGGAAACGGCACTCGGGGCGCCCGACATGAGGTCGGAGCCGCTGGCCGTCTTGGGGAACGCCATGACGTCGCGGATGGAGTCGGAGCCGGTGAGCAGCATGCACACGCGGTCCAGGCCCAGGGCGAAGCCGCCCATCGGGGGCGCACCAAACTTGAGAGCCTCCATGAGGAAGCCGAACTGCGACTCGGCGCGCTCCTCGGTAAAGCCCAGGAGCTTGAGCATGGACATCTGCATTTCGGCGTTGTGGATACGCATACCGCCGCCGCCGGCCTCAAAGCCGTCCATGACAAAGTCGTAGGTGCAGGAACCGGCTGCCAGCGGGTCGGCCTCGATCTTGGCGATGTCGGTCTCGGTCGGCAGGGTGAAGGGCTGGTGCTCGGCAGCGTAAGCCTTGCGGTCCTCGTCCCAGTGGAACAGCGGGAAGTTGACGACCCACAAGAAGTCGTGGCCCTCGCGCTTGATCTCGAGCGCGTTAGCCATGTGGGAACGCATGCCGCCCAGGATCTCGTCGGAGAGCAGGCGCGGGCCGGCGGCGAACATCACAAGGTCGCCGGGCTCGACGTCCATGCGCTCGCGCAGGGCAGCCATCTCCTCGTCCGAGAAGAACTTGACGATGGGGCTGTTGATGGAGCCGTCCTCGCGGAAGGCGATCCAGGCAAGGCCCTTGGCGCCAAACGTGGAAGCCACGCCGGCAAGCTTATCGATCTTGGCGCGAGCCCAGGCACCGGCGCCCTTGGCGTTGATGGCCTTGACGACAGAGCCCTCCTCGTTCGCGGCAGTCGCAAAGACCTTGAACTTGGAGTTGGCGAAGATGTCGGTCAGGTCGACCAAGTGCATGCCATAGCGGGTATCGGGCTTGTCGGAGCCATAGGTGTCCATGGCCTCCCAGTAGTTCATGCGACGCAGCGGCGTGGGCATCTCGACACCCATGCGGCCGAAGGCATCGGCAAGAACCTCTTCGAGCGCGCTCATAACGTCGTTCTGGTCCACGAAGGACATCTCGATATCGACCTGGGTGAACTCGGGCTGACGGTCGGCACGCAAGTCCTCGTCGCGGAAGCACTTGGCAACCTGATAGTAGCGCTCGACGCCACCGACCATAAGCAGCTGCTTCAGGAGCTGCGGGGACTGCGGCAGGGCGTAGAAGTTGCCCGGCTGGATGCGGCTGGGGACGATGAAGTCGCGGGCGCCCTCGGGCGTGGACTTGAACAGGGAGGGCGTCTCGACCTCCATGAACTCACGGTTGTGCAGCGCCTCGCGAATGGCAAAGGTAAAGTCGGAGCGCAGCTTGAGGTTGGCCATCATCTCGGGACGACGAAGGTCCAGATAGCGATAGCGCAGGCGGGTGTCCTCGCTGGTCTCGATGCCGTCCTCGATCTGGAACGGCGGGGTGACGGACGTGTTGAGCACCTCGGCGTGGTCGGTCAGGACCTCGATCTCGCCAGTCGCGAGCTTGGTGTTGGTGGTCTCCTCGCCACGGGCGCGCACGACGCCGTGAATCTTGATGGGCCACTCGGGACGCATGGTCTCGGCGATCTTAAAGGCGTCGCCGTCGGAGTGCTCGGGGTCGAAGGTGAGCTGCGTGATGCCCTCACGGTCGCGAAGGTCGCAGAAGATAAGGCCGCCGTGGTCGCGGCGACGGCTCACCCAACCGGTGAGGGTGACCTCTTCGCCCACGTTCTCGAAGCGAAGCTCGCCGCAGGTACGGGTGTGCATGGAATGCTCATCGATGGGACGGGTCTGGCTCATACCAGTGATCCTCCTTTATGGATCTGTGCCGCCCCGTGTCGTTCCGGGCGGCGTCGTACAGATTTGCCCAGCCTGCGTAAACCGCGCAGCCAGACATGGCGTTCTATCTTATCGCACTCGCGTCGATGTGCCGCGAAAAAGTGGCTCCTGCCCAAAGACTTGACGGAGACGAAACAATTGACGCGCCGTGACACCCGCCCGCGCTCGTCACGTGCGACAATGTGCCCCAATACAACTGCACTTGGAAAGGCCCGCCATGACTGCACGCCTCATCGTTATGGATATCGACTCCACGCTCATCAACCAGGAGGTCATCGACCTGTTGGGCGAGGAAGCCGGCGTGGGCAAGCAAGTGGCGCAGATCACCGAGCGCGCCATGCGCGGCGAGCTTGACTTTAAGCAAGCGCTCGAGGAGCGCGTGGGGCTGCTTGCCGGCTTGGACGAGAGCGTGTTCGAGCGCACCTTTGAGCGCGTGACGTTTACCCCCGGCGCGCTGGAGCTTGTGCGCTCGGCGCACAGCAAGGGCTGGAAGGTCGGCGTCGTAAGTGGCGGCTTCCACGAGGTTGCCGACAAGATCGTGGCCGCCGCGGGAATCGACTTTTGCCTGGCCAACCGTCTGGAGGTCGTAGGCGGCAAGCTCACCGGTAAGTTGGCTGCCGACATTGTGACCAAGGAGTCCAAGCTCATCCAGCTGCTGGACTGGGCAGTTGAGTGCGGCGTCGACATGGCCCACACCGTCGCGATCGGCGACGGTGCCAACGACATCCCCATGATTCAGGCCGCGGGCACGGGCATCGCGTTTTGTGCCAAGCCCAAGACGCGCGAGGCCGCCCCGTTTGCCATCGACGAGCGCAATCTGATGCTCGCCATGGACATCATCCTGCGTGACTAGTCGATCCGTCTAACAATTGAATCAGTCTGTCCTATAGTTTCCGAACAATTTTGTCTTAATGTTCGGAAACATACCCTTTGAGTGCTAGACTTTGCGCCGTCGAAGGGAACATATATGGATAAGCGAGATCTTGAGCAGTTACTGAGCGATGTTGCCGGCGGGGCAGTCACCCCGGCCGTCGCCCTCACGCGCATCCAGACGGCTCCGACCGCCGATTTGGGCTTTGCGCAGCTCGATCTTTCGCGCGGGGTGCGCCAGGGAGCCGGCGAGGTTGTCTACGGTGCCGGTAAAACCGCCGATCAGATTGCCGCCATTATCAAAGCGCTGCGCGATGCCGGCCAGGAGCGCATCCTGGTCACGCGCCTGGACGCCAAAAAGGCCGCCCGCACCTCGGAGCTTCTCGGCAACGGCATCGACCTGGGATATGTCCCGGACGCGCAGCTCGCCCTCGTGGGCGGCAAGCCCTCCCCTACCGGCAACGGACGCATCGTTGTCGCCTGCGCCGGCACGAGCGACCTGCCCGTCGCCGAGGAAGCCGCGTTGACGGCCGAGTTCTATGGCAACGAAGTCGATCGCCTTTACGACGTGGGCGTCGCCGGGCTGCACCGCCTGCTTGCGCATGCCGAGGAACTTGCCCAGGCGCAGGTGGTCATCGCCATCGCCGGCATGGAAGGCGCCCTGGCGAGCGTCATCGGCGGCCTGGTGAGTTGCCCGGTCATCGCCGTTCCCACCAGCGTGGGCTACGGCGCGAACTTTGGTGGCGTGGCCGCGCTGCTCGCCATGCTCAACTCCTGCGCCAGCGGCGTCTCGGTCGTCAATATCGACAACGGCTTTGGTGCCGCCTACCAGGCAAGTCTTATCAATCATCTGAGCGCCGGCACGCCCTGCGCCCGCTAAGGAGCATCCCATGTCCAACCATCAGCACACGCTTATCATCGACGGCACCTCGGGCATCAGCGGCGATATGACCGTTGCGGCCCTGCTCGACCTGGATGCCAGTGAGGAGCAGCTGCGCGAACAGCTCGCCACGCTGCCGGTCGATGGCTTTTCGATCGCCGTCACGCGCGTAAACAAGCACGGCATCGACGCCTGCGACTTTGACGTTCAGCTGGCAGAGGAGCTCGAGAACCACGACCACGATATGGCCTGGCTCTACGGCAACGAAGCAGCTGTCGAGCATATGCATGAGCATGAGCACCACCATCATCATGACCATGACGAGCATGAGCACGAGCACACACACGACCATGACCATGAGATCCACGGCCATGGCCACGAGGGGCATCATCACGCCCACCACCATCACCACCGGTCTTTGGCGGACGTCACCGCCATTATCGATGGCTCGCAGCTAAGCGATGGCGCCAAGCGTCGCGCCCTCGCCATCTTTACCGCACTCGCCGCTGCCGAGGCCAAGGCTCACGGCAAAACGCCCGAGACCGTCATGTTCCACGAGGTGGGCGCCATCGACTCCATCGTCGACGTCTGCTCTGTCGCCATCTGCCTCGATGACCTGGGCATTGAGGACATCGTGGTCGAGTCGCTCTCCGAGGGCCACGGAACCATCCGCTGTGCACACGGCCTCATGCCCATTCCCGTCCCCGCTGTCGTCAACCTGTGCCAGGCGGGCAATATCGCTCTCACGCCTGCACCGGTCGCTGGCGAGCTCGTAACGCCCACAGGCGCCGCCATCGTCACCGCCCTGCGTACGTCCGACCAACTGCCCTCACGCTACCGCATCGAAGCTGTCGGCTACGGCGCCGGCAAACGCCCCTACGAGGGTTGCTCCGGCACGCTCCGCTGCCTGCTCGTTCACGCGGACGCATAGCCATGGATGCCCGCAAGGCAAAAAGCCGCGCCGCCATCGTTGCGGCGTTCTCCGAGCTCCTGCGCGAGGAAGATTACGGCAAGATCACCGTCGGCGACATCATCGCTCGCGCTCACGTAGGCCGCGCGACATTCTACGGTCTCTTTAAGAGCAAAGACGACCTACTGTCCGAACTCGTGAGCGACATCTGCACCCACGCTCTTGACGACGATGGCACACCGCTCGACGACCCACTCGTGCAGGTCGAGCATATCCTCAACAATCTCTGGGAACGCCGCCAGGGCGTTCGAGCCCTCGTAGCCGGCGCCGGCTCACGCGTCTTCGCCGACTGTCTCCGCAAGACCATCATGTCGCGCGCAGCCGAAACCGTCCCCGTCGACCCCGCAGGCCCCGCCGGCACCATGGACCGCAGTTTCCTACTACACCACATAGCCTCAAGCTTCGTAGGAATGGTCCAATGGTGGGCCTGGCACAACTTCCAAGCAGACAAAGCCGACGTAGCCAAAGACTACCTATCAGCCATACAGCCCCTCTTCACCTAAGTTAGCCTCTCATTCCAAAGTCTCGCCCCCATCTCAGGGCACTAAAAAGCAAAGTGCCCATCCCATCCCCAAGTCACGCTTTCTTGTAAGGGCACCCAAAAACAAAGCGCCCCTCACATCCAAATTCAGATATATATGTTGGGTTGCTTGTTCGAACACAGCCAAGAATGCCCAGGGCTCGGCAAGGGTTTACTTTCCAACGCATTCCGCAGGACGCAAAAAGGCTCGCCGCACAAAGTGCGCAGCGAGCCTTTTTGCATGTCCGAGGACGCGTTGGAAAGTAAACCCTTGCCGAGCCCGAACCTTATAGAGCCGTCCTTCGACTAGAACATGCCCAAGAAACCGTGCACAAACAGCGCGGCGACAATAGCACCGACAAACGGCGCGATGCCAGGAACAAGCAGACCATACTTCCAGTTGTTGTCAGCCTTGTTCTTAATCGGCAGCACCTGATAAGCAAGGCGGGGACCAAGGTCACGTGCCTGGTTCATAGCGAAGCCGGTGATGCCGCCCATGCCCATGCCAACGGCCCAGACAATCAGGCCGACGCAGATGGCGAGCATCAAAACGTCCTCACCAGCACGGCTAGCAGCAGCAAGGATGGCGCTAATGAACACAAAGGTGCAGATTGCCTCGCAGAAGAAGTTGCGGGCATAGTTCGTACCCTCGGTGGTGGGGTTGGTCGAGAAGATGTTGCGCTGGGCAATGGGATCGACGACACCCTCGGAAGCCTTGAACTCATCGGCATACATAAACCAAGCGATCACGGCACCCACAAAGCCGCCGAGCATATCGGCAAGCATGAAGGGGATGCAGTTGCCCCACGGCACCAGACCGACGATGCACTGGGCAAGCACCATAGCGGGGTTCATGCACACGGCGCCGCCAAAGACAAACAGGCAGACCGAGATGCCAAAAGACCAGGTGGTGATGGCAAACATATGGCCGGAGCCCTGATACTTGGTGCCTTTGAGCACGGTATCGCAGTGCACGCCCACGCCAAAGACGATCATGAGGGCCGTCGCGCCGAATTCGCAGAGGAGTTTGGTAAGCATAAAACCTTATCTTTCTTGTCGGTTATAAACGATTCGTTTAAGCCGCGCACTAGTGCTGCGCGACGACAACACCCAGGCCATCGGGGATGACGGCGACCTTGGCGTCGGCACCCTTCATCTCAAAGGCGAGCTTGAGCGCCTCCTCGAGGGTGTTGACCGGCGTCATGTGCATATCCTTGAGCATCTGGTGATCGCACAGGTCGGTGACCATGATCACGGGGTGATGCGCCAGGATGCGGGCAAAGATCTGGCTCGTCCACTGATCGGGCAGGGTCTCGTCCTTAGGACGATCGATACAGGCGCGCTCAAACTCTGCCGGATCGTTGTCGGCGATGTTGTGATAGAAGCCCTCGCCGCCGTGACCGTCGGCACAACCGGCGACGTCGATGATCACGCCGCCCTCGGGAAGCGTGGCCTCGGCAGCGCACATGCCCTTCACAGCCTGATAGATGTTCTGATCGAGGGGGTAGCCGCCGTTAGTGGTAATGGCGATCTCGCACTCGACGGGCTCAACGCCGGCAAGGCTCTTCACGAACTCGCAGCCAGCCTCGTGCGCCTTGTGGATGTCGCCGGCAAAGGAGCCAATGACCTCGTGCTTGCCGTTGAGCACCACGTTGAGCACAAAGGCAAGGTGAGCCATCTCGGCGGCGGCAAACATGTCCTCGCTCACGTGGTTGTGGCACAGGTTGCCGGCACGCGAGTGGGAATCGTTCACAAACTGACCGTTGTGGTTGTACATGATGGTCTTGTAGCTGGCGATGCCAGGCAGGACGGACTTGCGGCTACCAGAGAAACCGGCAAAGAAGTGCGGCTCAATAAAGCCCTCGGCAAGCAGCAGATCGCAATCGGCCGCAATCTTGTTGATGATGCACTCGCCACCAGAAGGCAGGGTGCCGATCTTTTTCATCATGCTGTCGTCGGTCGCGACATGCATAACGATTTCCTCGTTGGCAACGATGTCCTCGCCATACTTATTGACGAGCTCCTCGTGCGTCGACGGACGGTGCATACCCGTAGCAACCAAAATACGCACACGGGCCTCGGGCGCAGCGGCATGAATGTGATGCAGCAGAATAGGCATCGTCACACGCGAAGGAACGGGACGCGTATGGTCAGAGCTGATAATTACGATATCCTTTTTGCCAGCACAAAGCTCCTCGAGCGAAGGCGAGCCATAAGGGTTGGCAAGCGACTCCTCTACCAGCTCTTCCTGCGATTTTGTAGTCTTAAACTCGTTTTGATGACCTTCCATCACACCCGCGAAGTTCTTGTCCTCGAGCTCCAGATGCAACGTCTTGTGGTCAAACGGTAGTTCACATTCAAACATTGACGAGCGCCCTCTTCCTTTCAACTGACACACTAGTCAAACCGTTGGAAGGATACGCCGCTCACCGAAAAACACCACCGTCCACCGACTCATTAACACAACGTTCATATTTGACCCATAACAAAACGGCCGTGGTCCCAATGAGGACCGCGGGCGCTACAGTCGCAAGGCGAGAAGCGCCAAACGCGCCGCCGAGACAGACCCCATCCAAAACGCGCGAAGCGCGCTATCTTTTCCCCAGCAGTAATCCGCCGAAGACCGGACATCGTAGGGCCCCATCAGTTTACTTTTAGGCACACTCCGCAGGACGCAAGAAGCCCTCGCCGCACGAAGTGCGCAGCGAGGGCTTCTTGCATGTCCGAGGACGTGCCTAAAAGTAAACTGATGGCGGACCCGGACGACTACAGGGTTATCGATTACCCCGTGTTCTGCAATCCTGCCGAGACGCCGGTCACAGTCGAAAGAATCAGGCTCATGTACTCGGCCTTCTTCTCCTCGGCCATCTCGTCCTGGTTCATACGCACCTCGCGAAGGGCGCGGACCTGAGCGATGGACAGGGCGTCGACATAGGGGTTACGCACGCGAACGGCGCAGCCAAGCACGCGACGGCGCTGTAGCGGCCACTCGTCACCGACGATGGCAAGGACCCACTTACGCGTGAGCTGCATCTCGGTGAAGACCTTCTTGGACAGATCCTGGCGATCGCCTAGGTGCAGATACATCTTGGCGATGCGCTGGTCGGTCTTAGCGATCGACATCTCGATGTTGTCGATGAACGTGCGGAAGAACGGCCACTCCTGGTAGGCAGCCTTGAGCTGGTCAAGATCGCCCAGCTGCTCGCAGGCGGTACCCAGACCGTACCAAGCGGCCAGGTTAATGCGAGCCTGGCTCCAGCTGAAAATCCACGGAATGGTACGCAGGTCGTCGAGCGACTTGGCACCCAGACCGCGCTTGGCCGGGCGCGAGCCGATCGGCAGCAGACCGACCTCGGTCAGCGGCGTCACGGTCGAGAACCACGGTGTAAAGTCCTCGGTGTTCAGCAGATCCAGATAGCACTCGTGGCTTGCAGCGTTGAGCTTCTCGGCCATATCCCAGAACTTCTGCGTGGTCTCGGTGTTGGTCTTCTCGACGCTCGGGGCCGACTGCAAAAGCGTTGCAGCGGCAACGGACTCAACATGGCGCTGAGCCAGCGTGCGGTTACCGTAACGGGCAAAGATGACCTCGCCCTGCTCGGTGAGCTTAAAGAAGCAGTTGACCGAACCCTTGGGCTGCGCCAGCACGGCCTTGTTGGCCGGGCCGCCACCACGGCCCACGGCACCGCCGCGACCGTGCATGAGCACCAGATCGATATCGTTCTTCTCGGCCCACTTGGCAATACGCTCCTGTGCGGAGTGCAGCGCGAGCATAGCCGTGGTAGGACCGGCATCCTTGGAGGAGTCGGAATAGCCCAGCATGACCTCCATGCGACGGTTGGTCTGGGCAAGGCGCTTTTGCACCACGGGCAGCGTAAGCATCTGGTCGAGCACGTCGACGCAGCCCTCGAGGTCCTCGAGCTGCTCGAACAGCGGGATCACGTCGAGCTCGGGGACATCCTCCTCATGCGCAAAGGACAGGTGGGCAAGCTCAAAGACGTCGGCCACATGCTGGGCGCTCTTGGTGAACGAGATGATGTAGCGGTGCGCCATCTTCTTGCCGTAACGCTTTTGGATGGAGCCGATAGCGCGGAAGGTATCGATGACCTCGCGCGTCATGGGCTGCAGATCACCATGGATACCGTTCTCGTGGATATCCTTGAGGGCGCGGGCGTGCACCACGGAGTGCTGACGGAACTCCATCTCGACCATGTGGAAGCCGAAGGACTCGACCTGCCAGATGATGGTCTGGACCGGGCCGTAGGCAGCACGGACGGCACCGCAGGCGGCCAGCGAGCGCTGGACGACGCGCAGGTCCTCCAGGAACTCATCGGCGCTGTGGTACATGGTGTCGGTGATGCGACGCACGGTGGCGTTGAGTCGGTCGGCCATGACGAGCATGACGGCGCGATGCGGCTCGTGCTCGGAGATTAGTTCAGCACGTGCGGTGTACTGAGTGCTCATCTCGACCTGATGGTTCCACAGGTTGATGAGCTCGGCAGACGGCTTGCTGTAGGTGGCCTCGAGCGTGAGGTTGCGGCCGATGCGGCGGCACTTGTCCTCGAGCTTGAGCACCATATGGGTGAAATACTTGGCAGCGACCTCGCGGCTCACCTTGGCGGTGACGTTGGGGTTACCGTCGCGGTCGGAACCGATCCAGCTGCCGGGGTGGAAGAACGCCGGGCACAGCGGCGGCACGGTGCCGGCCTTATCGCCCAGCACCCAGTCATCAAAACGACGATAGATGACGGGAATAACGTCGAACAGCGTGTTATCGAAGATGTCGATGATGGTATCGGCTTCCTCGACCGGCGTGGGTTTCTTGAGCGCGATGGGGCTCGTACGCACCAGGGCGTCGATCTCCTGCAGCATATGGCGCTCGTTCTCCACCAGGTCGGAACCGCCCAGACGCGGACGCTCCTCCAGCAGGTTGGAGATACGGCGAATCTTGCCCTCGACGGCCTTACGACGGGCCTCGGTGGGATGTGCGGTAAAGACAGGGTGGAACTCGAGCTTGCCGAGCAGCTCGTTGGCGCCCTCGACACCCATCTCGTTTACCAACTGGTGATAGGCGACGGTGAGTTCGTTGGCAGGATCGACCTCGGTATCGGTCGATGCGCCGGCCTCGCGCTCGCGCAGCTGCGCCACACGGTAATTCTCCTCCGACAGGTTTGCCAGATGGAAGAAGCTCGTAAAGGCGCGGACGATAACCTGCTGTTTATCGAGCGGCAGGCTGTCGATCATATCGACAACCTCGCGAAACGCCACGGCGGTGGGCTCGTCGGCAGTGGGCACGCCCTGCTCGTCGACGGACTCGTCGGCAGCACGGCTACCGGGGTTGCCGGCATTGGCCACAATCTCGGCTGTCAAAATCTTGTCGAACAGGTCCGCGATCTCGGGATCATACTCGCTAAGCACACGGCGCTCCAGGCGCAAGAACAGCGCCAGATTGTCGCGCAGCTCCTCGGGGATCTCGATCTCGGCGAGACGCTCCTTGGATTCGGCATTCGAGCCGATTCGGTTAACGAGGCGGTTGACCACGGCAGCGACGCGCGCCGCGGCTTCGGGTACAGACTGGTTGCTTAGGTTCTCAGCCACGTTTCCTCCCATTCCTCCTTCTATGCACGTAACATGCGGTATTTATTATAGGCACTCGGCAAAAACTTTCGACGCTGATTGCGCTTTACCACACAAAAGTATTTTCTGCATTGCAAGGCTTTTTGCCCCAAATGGTCGTATTTCTCGGTGGACGGCATATGCAAACGGGGGCATTCCGCATAAATGCGAAACACCCCCGTAACAATCGCTCTCCATGAGCAGGGCACGTTAGCAGGCCCGCAGCTCAAAAAGATGCGCTACAGGCGCTCGCGAACCGCCTCGACCACGTTGGTCAAATCGACGAGAACCTCGTCATGGCTCTCCATGTCGCGCACCTTGACCTTGCCGGCGGCAAGCTCGTCGCCGCCCAAGACCAAAATGAGCTTGGCGCCCACCTTGTCGGCCTGCTTAAACTGGGCCTTGAGCGAACGACCCTGGTAGTCGGCCTCGGTCACGATGCCTGCGGCGCGAAGCTCCTGCGTGATGGCAAAGACGTTCTGACGCAGCTCCTTGCCGGCATTGGCGACGTAGACGCACGGGGCCTCCTCGGCACCCAAGTCGTTACCAAATGCCTGAAGGGCCAGCAGGGCGCGCTCAAAACCGACGGCGAAGCCGACGCCGGCCGTGGGCTTGCCACCCTCGAGCTCGACCAAGCCGTCATAGCGACCGCCGCCACCGATGGAGCCGACACCGGCACCGGGAGCCTCGACCTCAAAGACAGTACGGGTGTAGTAGTCCAGGCCGCGCACCAGGGTGGGATCCTCGACATACTCGATACCGGCGGCATCCAGATAGCGCTTGACCTGCTCGTAGTGCTCGCGGCACTCGTCACACAGGTTGTCGCCCATCAGCGGGGCGTCGGCCATGATCTCGCGGCAATGGTCGTTCTTGCAGTCGAAGGCGCGCAGCGGATTGAGCTCGGCGCGCTCGCGGCACTCGTCGCACATCTCGTCGGCGTGATCGAGGATAAACTGCTTGACCTGCTCGCGGTATGCCGGACGGCACTGCGCATCGCCCATCGAGTTAATAAGCAGACGGAGCTTGGAAAGGTCGAAGCCCAGGCGCTTGTAGAACTCCATGAGCATGATGATGCACTCGGCGTCTGCCGCCGGATCGGGAGCGCCGAGCCACTCGATGCCCACCTGGTGGAACTGGCGCAGGCGACCCTTCTGGGGACGCTCGCCACGGAACATGGCCTCGGCGTAATAAGCCTTAAACGGCGTGGAGCCCTGGGGCACCAGGTTGTTCTCCACGACGGCGCGCACCACACCGGCCGTGCCCTCGGGACGAAGGGCCAGGCGCTGCTTGGGCTTAAGCTTGGTGTCGGTGCCTTCGGTAAAGACGCGCTCCAGGTTGGCGCCGCTAAACACGCGGAACATCTCCTTGCGCACGACGTCGGTCGACTGGCCGATACCGTGGACAAACACGTCCACCTGCTCGATGGCGGGCGTCTCGATGGGCTTAAAACCAAACGGCTCGAACACGCCGGCCGCAATCTGCTGCATCTTTTGCCAGGCGCGCATCTCGGCGCCGATAAGGTCGCGGGTTCCCTCCGCCTTCTGTGCCTGCATGGGCAAACACCTTTCTTTTGTATCGCGTCATAGGTAACGGTCATTATACGGCACAAACACATACAGCGGCGGCGCATCTGACCGAACGAGGGTATGGGGGCTCGTTCGGCCAGATGCGCCGCCGCGGTAGCCACGGACGAAGCGGACAAGCGGCAATGCGCTTTGGCCTATCTACTCCCCCGCCACGCTCGCGCGCAACTTGGCGGCGATAGGCTCGGATGCTAGCAGGAACACAAGCATGACCACGGAGCACGCCAGGCACACAATCCAGGTGCTCGCAAAGGAGCCCGTGACATCGAACAGCACGCCCGAGACAATGGCGCCCACGGTGCCGCCGACCATCTCGAGCGAGGTAATAGTGCCGTGACCTTGCCGAGGTCGGCCATGCCAAACTGCTTGGACGCGGCGATGGTAGGCGTGATGGTGCCCATGCACGTTCCGATACCAAAGCTCACCGCGGCCACGATGGTACCGAGGTCCGTCGTCGGGAAGCACAACGCCACGCAGGCGATAATGCACGCAACGGAGCCAAGGATATTGCCAAAGCGCAGGCCAAAACGGTCATAGATCGCGCCGAGCGAAATCTTGGCGATAACGACCGTGGCCATGATGACAAAGCCGGAGGCCACGACGAGCCAACCGGAGAAGAATTTATGCTGCTGGGCTATGGATTACTCCTTGTGGTCAGCGATATAGCCCAAAGCGACGGCGGCATAAACCGCGGCGCCAAGGGGAAGCTCGGCATCGCTAAAACGTGCCTTGGGATGATGCTGAGCAAAATGCTCGTCCGTATCAGTCACGGCAGCGCCCACGGTAAAGTACGCACTCGGGATCTCGCTCGAGATCAACGCGAAGTCCTCGCTCGCCATGGCGTGGAACAGCGGCAGGAAGGCGGACTTGGGCAGCACCGCGCCCACGTAGCCAAGCGACGCCTGCGTCATATCGTCATCGAGTACGAGCGGGGGAACATCCGAGAGCGTCTCGATAGTCGCCGGCGTACGATAGGTCGTGGCAACGCCTTTGACGACCTCCACGATGCGGGCCTTGAGGTGCTCCATGAGCTCGACATCGAAGCCACGCAGCGTTCCCTCGAGCACACAAGTATCAGGGATGACATTTGCGGCCTGACCGCCGGCGAACTTGCCAACGGTAAGCGCGACCTCCTTGGCCGCCGGCACTTCGCGAGCGATAAGCTCCTGAAGTGCCAGATGCACGTGCACACCCGCCGTAATGGGGTCGATGCAGATCTCGGGGCTCGAGCCATGACCGCCCTTGCCCTGCAGCGTGATGCGGAAACCGTACACGCCCGAGAGCGCCGGACTGCCGTAAAGCACCAGGCCAAGCGGCGACTGGCTATTGACATGCATGGCAAAGGCGACCTGAGGGCGCGGGTTCTGCAGCAGACCGTCGGCGATGGCGGCGCGGGCACCCTCAAAGGTTTCCTCGCCCGGCTGAAACAGCAGCTTAACCGTGGCGTTGGCATCAACAAGCTCAGTCTCGCGCGCTTTGAGCAAACGAGCCGCACCAAGCAGCGCCGTCGCGTGCATATCGTGACCGCAAGCGTGCATGCAGCCGTTGGTGGATGCAAAGGGCTCGCCGGATTCCTCGGCAACGGGCAGGGCGTCCATGTCGCCACGAAGCATGATGACCGTACCGGCCTGCTCATTCGTGCAGACGCCATTGTCTTGGGCCGCGGCGGCACCGGCGCCGACAAGGCCCACAACGCAGGAACCATCAACGAGCGTGGCAAATGGGATGTCCATCTCGGTCAGGCGCGCTTGGATATACGCAGAGGTCTGTGGGAGGCTATTACCCAGCTCGGGCATCTGGTGGAGATCGTGTCGCCACGCAGCGAGCTCGTCTGCAAAAGCCTGAGCTTCTGCAACAAGACCGTCACCGATAGCGGCCTGCGCCGCTGCGGTGGCCTTGGGCGCTGATTGCGGTTGAAGATCGGACAAAGCTGGTGCCATAGATGCCCTCCAGTATCGTTTTTGCAGCAAGCACTTTGATATCGTAAAGTGCAAGGTACTACTTTAAGGGCGAGGCATAAAAAATGCCGCCCCGGGAGGGCGGCGCAACAAGTTGTTTACAATTGCGGGCGCGGCTTTCGACGCAAAAAATCGAAGTGAGTCTCGCTCAAGATAATCGACAGGAAGATGAGCGCGAAGCCGGCGAGCAGGCGCGAGGTGAGCGCCTCCCCCATCAGCAGCACCGAGAACAGCACACCCGAAGGCGACTCCATCGAAAGGAGCAGCGAGCCCGTCGAGGCCGGGACATGCGCCAGGCCGACGTTTTGGATGAGCAGAGCCGCGCATGTGCAGCCCACCGAGAGAAACGCCATCGAACTGATAAAGCTCGGCGTCCACACGGACAGAGGCGCTTGGGTCTCGAATAGCAGCGACGTTGCCAGGCTCAGCACGCCGTTGCCCACAAACATCCAAAACGTGATGACGTTGATGTCCATTTTGCGACCGTACTTGGCAGTCACCGCCATCTGGATGGCGAAAAAGGCCGCACCCGCCAGCGTAATGACGTCACCAATGTTGAATTCAACGCTATCGAGTGCGACGAGGCCAATGCCCGCTAGGCACAGCAGCGCGGCACCCAAGTTGTAGCGCGTGAGCTTTTCGCCGCTCAGGAAATAGCTCGCGAACGGCACAAGGATGCAATACGTGCCCGTCAAAAAAGCATTCTTGCCCGCCGTAGTATGTGCCAGACCGACCGTCTGCAACGCATAGGCCGCCCACATGAGCACGCCCATACTCAGGCCAACGATCAGGTTGCGAGCGTTGAGGTGCGCGATGATGCGCTTGTGGAAGACGGCAAACATGACCAACGCTGCGGGCAGAAAACGTACATAGAGCAGCGCGAACACCGGAATGGTGCCGAGTGCGTCCTTCATAGTGGTAAAGGAGTAGCCCCAGATGACCGCCACCGAAAGGAGCAGAACCTTCCAGAACAGCGGAGAGCGTGCGCCGGCGCCCCGGGGAATACCGCCCGCGCCCAAATCCTCACGGGCTACTGGGCTATCGGGCAAGTTTTCGATTTCGTTGGCAGCGTATTGGGCCATGGAACATCCTCACACTCAATCTGGGCGTGGTGTCCGCACGCGTATGGCTGCGTGCCGCCTCATGGTCAAATAAAAACGGGACGCGCCGGACCCCCGGCACGCCCCGCTACTGTAGCAACAATCAAGCAGCCCATGCAATTCACTACGCTAAAGCATCGGGTTGGAAGACCTCGATGTTCCGGCGGCGTTTACGTAGCTGTATTAAATCAATTTGGTCGACTCCAGCTTTTCGATGATCCAGTCGTTGGCTTTGATGACCGGGCGGCGGAAGACGACGCCCAGGGCCAGCGACGGAATCAGATAGCTCGCCAAGATACCCAGCTCAATCCAGTACTCCATATGGTAGGCACCGGCCATGGCAGCGTGCATGGCGTTGATGCCGTGGGTGAACGGCAGGAACGGATAGATCGCCTGGAACACAGGGCCGGTCATCTCGATGGGGAACGTGCCGCCCGAACCGCCGACCTGCATGACCAACAGCACGACAGCGAGCGCCTTGCCGATATCGCCAAACGACACCGTAAGCGTGTAGACGATATTGGAGAACACGAGACTCGCAACCCAGCCCGCCAGCACAAACTGCAGTGGGTTGTCGCACTGAATGCCAAAGAACAGGATGTCGCCCGCGCACACGAGCGTCGCCTGCAGCAGGGCCAAACCGCCAAAGAACAGGTAGCGACCCAGGTAGATCTCGTGCAGGCGCACGGGGATGAGCTCGTTGATGAGCTCATCGTCAACCGAGACCTTCATCATGGCCGCCAGTACGATCGAGCCGACCCACAGCGACAGAATCGTGTAGAACGGCGCCATGGCCGAACCGTAGTTGCGGATCGGATAGACCGGCTTGCGGTCGAGCGCGACGGGGCCGGAAAGCGACACGGCCAAACCCTCGGGATCATTACCGATCATCGTCTTGATCGTGGCCAGATCGTCCGACATAAGGGCACCGTCGAGCTCGTCCTTGAAAGCGCTAATCTTGTCCGACGCCTCACCCAGCTGATCGGAAGCTTTGTTGACCAGCTTTGCAGCCTTGGAGAGGCCCTTTGCCAGCGAACCGGATGCGTCGGTCAGACCGTCTACGGCACTATCCAGATCGCCCGAGATACCGTTGAGCGAATCCAAAACGCCCGAAATAGTCTTCTTGAGTTCTTTGGCCTTGACCGAAAACGTAGAGTCGTAGTCAGTCTTGGCGCCCGAGATACCAGCCTTGGCATCCGCGATTGCCTGATCGACCTCGGCACGCGACTTGTTAACCTCTGCCATGCTGTCCGAGAGGGACTTTGCGGTTGCCTTCAGGTCCTTGGCGTTGTTGCGATACTCCGTCGCGATCCTGCCCAGCGATGTCGCCACAGACTTAAGACTGTCCTGGAGCTTTTCGTCACTCACCTGCTCGGCAAAACTGCGAAGCTGGTTAGCCACGTCATCGATATCGTTGGCACGCGATTCGAGTGCCGACGCGGCTTTGTTGAGCTGGGTCACCGTAACGTCGACATGCTGGTTCGCGGCGTCAAACGCCTTCGCAAGCTCGGTAGACACGTTGTCGAATGAGCCCGCGCTTCCGTCGATCGCGGTGTTGATGGCGTCGTTGGCTGCCTTGAGCGCTTCCTCGGAATCGCTCACACCGTTCTTTGCGTGCTCCATCAGCTGCTTCGTCGACTCATCAACAGTGCCCGTCTGCTTGAGCATACCGCCCGCCGACGTCAGCGAATCGGACGTGGAGCTCAAAACGCCCGCCAGCGACGTTGCGCTGGTCTGAATGTCCTGCAGGTCCTGGACCGAATCGCCCAGCGTAGAGGACAGATTGGCGATAAAGTTGCTCACCTGGTCGGTGCTCATATAGTCGAGCAGGCTGGACACGGTTTTAAGACCGATGCTCGTAATGGTTTCGGTAAAGGTCTCGTTGACCTGACTCTGGACGGCGCTCGAGCCTTTCTCGGTCACGATCTGCGCGATGGCGTTGGCCTTCTGGTTCTCGTAGAACTCGATATCGGCGTGCTTCACGTCGGTCGAAAAGAGCGTCATCATGTCGGCGCTAAACGTCTTAGGGATAACGACGGCAGCGTAGTACGCGCCCGACTTAACGCCCTCAATCGCCTTATCGCGGTCGTTGAGAACGACCCAGTCAAAGTTCTCGTTGCCGCGCAGAGTGGCGGTTACGTTTTCGCCCACGTTGACCTCGACGGGAATCAGATCGCTCTCGTAACCCTCGTCGGTGTTGACCACTGCAATCTTAAGGTTGCCGGTATTGCCGTAGGGATCCCAGCTGCCGGCGATGTTAAACCATGCATAGAGACACGGAACGATGATCAGGCCCATCACGACGACCATGCCGATCACGGAGCGAGACACGTTTTGGACATCACGCTTAAACAGGTGCAGGATGTTCTTCATTTATGCCTCACCTCCTTTGGAGTGCTTGCCGAGCGGGGTGGTATCCCCGTCGTTTCCGTTTACGTTGTCAACGCCGTCGGCATCTTGAGCCTTACGATGCGCACCGATATGCGGCAGACGGCTCGTGGGCTGTTCGCTGTCCTTGGTGCCCCGCTCGCTGGCGTTGAGACCAAACATGCGACGGGCAGCAGGGATGGCAGCCGTGTGCTCGCGCATCTCGCGGCGAAGATCCTCGTCCGAAAGCGCCGAGATACGCATCTGGGTATTAAGGCTCGCACGGATGTACTCGATGTTGATGAGCCAGCCGCAGATGGCGATAACCGAAATGATCCAGATAACGAGTAGGATGATCTTTCCGTTATTGTCGATATCGAGCACCGTCGAAAGCACAAAGAGCAGGACCTGGACGCCTACCACGGCGGCAAAACCGCCCTTGATGTAGTACGGGTAGCGATGCTCAAACGCCACGGCATGATCGAGCAGCTCGCGACGGTACGAATCCGAATCGAGCATGACGCGCATGGCCGTGCGCAGCGAATAGCGCTGGCGCGGCAGGTCGTTGGACTCGCAGATCATAAGGCCCGTCGTGGAAAGCTGCTTATCAAAGAGCAGGTTGAGGTTGAGCAGCAACGGGCGCAGCTGCAGACCGATAAAGAGCGCGATGATAAGGAACACGCCCAGGATGCACAGGTTGAACAGGTAGTTGAACGAATACATGCCACCGACGGTCTCGCGCAGCAGGTTGATGCCATAGGTGAAGGGCAGCAGCGGATGCAGCCATTGGAAGAAACCTGGCATCATCTCGATGGGATACATGCCCGACGAGCCGGGGATCTGCACAATGACGAGGATGACGCCAATGGCTTTACCGATATGCTTAAAGGTGGTGGACAGCGCATAGATGATGTTGACGTAGGTGAACGAGATAGCGATGCCGCCCAGCACAAAGAGCAGCGGATTGACGCACTGAACGCCAATGACCAGGTCGCCTACCGTAACGATAATGGCCTGGAACGCGCCCAGGATCACCAGCAGCAGCCAGCGGCCGAAGTAGCCCTGACGCGCCGTAAAGCTACCGATGCCCTCGCGGTCGACCTCGAGTTTGTAGATAGCGATGAGCACATAGCCGCCTACCCACAGCGCCAGATTGGTGTAGAAGGGCGCGATGCCCGAGCCAAAGCTCTTGACCGGATAGATTGACTTGGATGTCAGCTCAACCGGAGATGCCATGAAATCTGCCACGTCATTGACGTCGACGTCCATGAGGTCGGCTAACTCGCCCATAGACTCAGAGGTCTGCAGCGCCGCGATGTCATTGGCGGCGGTCGCGAGCTTGTCCTGAACCTTGGCAAGGGAGGCGTCGGTTTGGGACAGCGTGGTCTTTGCCTGCTTGAGCGTGGCGTCGAGCTGCGCCAGCGTGCCGCGCGCGCTCGCTATCGTGGGGGTCATACCCGACACAATGCCGGTCAAATCGCCCGAAACGGCGGCAAAGGAGTCAAGCGCGCTCGAAGCCTTCGGCAGCGCGTTTTGACCCAGATCTGCCTGGGCCTGGCCAAGGTTGGTCGCCCCGGTCTGAATTGCGTTATTGATAGCGTCGCTGGCACCCGAGACAGCCGCGGCATCATTTGCCATGGCGCTCGACTGCGCGGACAGACTGTTCTTGATACTCTGCAGCTGGTCGTTCTGCTTCTTGAGCGTATCGATCGTCGAGGCGATCAGTGCGTCGATCTGATCCGATCCCGTCGAGGTATCGCCGGCAAGAATCTGCAGGTGGCCGATAACTGCGGTGTTGTGATCGATCGTTGCCTGGAGAGACTCGAGCGAGTTGTCGATGCGGGTGGTCGTAGATGTGACCGTGCCCGTCAACTTGCCGATGGCAGCATTCGCGGAAGCCGACGTCTTGGTTAGCGCAAGGCTGCCCTCCGAAAGTGCCTTGGAGAGCGAGGTGATGGACTTGCCAGCCGTGGTGCGAGCTTCGCCCAGCAGATCATTACCCTGAGCGATTGCCTGCGTTAGCGAAGGCGCCTGCCCCTGCAGGCCCGCCAGCGCAGCATCGGCCGAAGCAATCGAGCTGCTCGTCTTGTCGATGGCGGTGTTCATGTCGCCGATGGAATCACGTACCTCGCCCAAGGTATCGGATGCCTCGGACACCGAGCTTGCCAGCGAATCCTGCGTCTGGGTTGCCTTGTCCTTTAGATCGACTCCGGCATCCTTGGCAATGCCGGCAACGGTCTCGCCCACCGTAGAGACAAATTCCGAGTTTATCTGCTCCTCGATGGTGTTGGCACCGGTATCGGTAACCTTGGGCGCAATGGCGCTCTTTTTCTCGTTGACGTAATAGGTGAGCTTCGGCTGATGGTAATTGCCGTCGAGCATCGAGACGAGATTGTCAGAGAAGTTCTTGGGAATCACGATGGCAGCATAGTATTCGCCGCTTTCGACGCCCTCTTTGGCATCTGCCGCCGAGTCGACGAAGGTCCAGCCAAGCTGGTCGTTCTTCTTGAGCTGGTCGACCACCTTATCGCCTGCGTTGAGCTCGCCCACTAGGTCGTTCTGGGTGCCCTGATCGTTGTTTGCGATGGCGATTTTAATGCCTTGGGTATTTCCGTACGGATCCCAGTTGGCAACGATGTTGTACCAGGCATACAGCGAGGGAATGACGCACACGCCCAGGGTAACCACCAGGGCGACGGGGTTCACGATCAATCGCTTGATGTCGCGTTTAAAGATTGCAAAGGAAACCTTTGCATCGGATAGTTTGCTGCCGAGACTCACGCTTGGACCATCCATCCTGTCGTTTAGCCGAATCATGCTATTAACAACCATTGTACGGGGGCACTTTAGCGTGTCACGGCGCAATGGTGCTGAGTTTTGCGGGTAGCAATATACTACGAAGATGAGTTAACGTACAGTTGTACAGTATCTTAAATTCCCGCAGCTCCCAAAACCACAACCCGCACAAACTAGCAAGCAACCAAGTGCCAAATGCGTACCTACACATCGAGAGAGGAAAATCTCCCACTTTTTGCCCAAATACAGGCTCAATGTGGGAGATTTTCCTCTCTCGTTCTACTAACTAGCTACGGCGTTCGTTAGAACGGCGGAACCAAGTTACATAAGATTACAAATGGCCGCGGCGAAGGCTACGGGGTCCTCGGGGAGGATGCCCTCGACGAGCAGGGCCTGGTCGTAGAGCAAGCCGGAGTACTGCTTGATCTTGTCGGCGTCGCCCGCCTTCTGGGCAGCGACGAGCTTGGCGAAGACCGGGTGCTTGGCGTTGAGCTCGAGCACGCGCTGGCTCTTAGGCATGCCGTCGGGCGCGCCCTCGGGGCCCTTCTGAAGCACTTTCTCCATCTCGAGCGAAAGCGGGCCCTCGGTGGTGATGCAGGCGGGGGCGTCAGTCAGACGCGCAGAGACGGCAACCTTCTCGACCTTGTCGCCGAGCGCCTCCTTCATGGCGTTAAAGAGGTCCTCGTTCTCCTTGGTGGCGTCCTCGGCCTCCTTCTTCTCGTCATCGGTCGCCAAGTCAAGATCGCCGGTCGCGACGTTCTTAAGCTCCAGGTGACGATCCTCGACCTCAGGCTCAGCGCCATCGGCAACTGCCTTCTCAGCAGCCTCGCGAGCAGCGTCATCCTCGTAGACCTTGGGCATATCGGCAGCCACGTACTCACGCATGGCCTGGAAGGTGAACTCATCCACGTCCTGCGTCAGCAGCAGTACATCGTAACCGCGGTCGAGCACGCCCTTCACGACGGGCATCTTGGCCAGACGCTCGCGCGAATCGCCGGCGGCATAGTAGATTGCCTTCTGGCCCTCGGGCATGCCCTTGGCATACTCGGCAAGGGTGATCATCTTCTGCTCCTTGGCAGACCAGAACAGCAGCAGGTCGGCGAGCTCGTCGGCCTTCATGCCGTAGCTCGAGTAGATGCCGTACTTAAGACCGCGACCAAAGTTTTCAAAGAACTTCTCGTATGCCTCGCGGTCGTTGTCGCGCATGTCCTCGAGATCGGCGGTGATCTTCTTCTCGACACGCTTGGCAATGGCCTTGAGCTGACGATTCTGCTGCAGCGTCTCACGCGAAATATTGAGCGTCACGTCGGCAGAGTCCACGACACCGCGCACAAAGTTGTAGTAGTCGGGCAGCAGGTCGTCGCACTTCTCCATAATCAGCACGTTAGAGCTGTAGAGCGCCAGGCCCTTCTCGTAGTCCTTGCTGTACAGATCGAACGGGGCGCGACCCGGCACAAACAGCAGTGCATCGTACTCAAGCGTACCCTCGGCATGGAAACTGATAGTGCGCGCGGGATCGTCAAAGTCGTGGAACGTGGACTTGTAGAACTCGTTGTAATCCTTCTGCTCAACGTCGGAGCTGCGCTTTTTCCAGATCGGCGTCATGGAGTTGATGGTCTCGAGCTCCTGGTAGTCCTCGTACTCGGGCTTGTAGTCGTCGCCGGCGTCCTCGGGCTTGGGCTTCTGGCGGCTCTTGCTCACCATCATCTGAATCGGGTAGCGCACATAGTTGCTGTACTGCTGAATCAGGCTCTTGAGGCCCCACTCGGTCAGGAAGCGATCGTAGGTCTCGGCCTCGCCGTCGGCGTCGAGTTTCTCGTTCTCACGCAGTGTCAGAATGACATCGGTACCGTGCTCAGCACGCTCGCCATCCTCGATGGTGTAGCCCTCAAGACCGTCGGACTCCCAAACGTGGGCGGTATCCTCGCCATAAGCGCGGCTGACGACCTTCACGTGGCTGGCGACCATAAAGGCCGAGTAGAAGCCCACGCCAAACTGGCCGATGATGTCGACATCGGAGCCCTGCTGCTCGGCGTTCTCGGTCTTAAACTCCTCGGAGCCGGAATGGGCGATGGTGCCCAGGTTGCGCTCGAGCTCCTCGGCGGTCATGCCGATACCGTTATCCGAAATTGTGATGGTACGGGCATCCTTATCAAAGGAGACACGAATGGCCAGGTCGCCCTGGTCGAGCTTGACACTCGGATCCTGAAGGCTCTTAAAGTTGAGCTTGTCGACGGCATCGCTCGCGTTGGAGATAAGCTCGCGCAGGAAGATTTCCTTATTGGTGTAAATGGAGTTGATCATGAGGTCGAGCAGTTTTTTGCTCTCGGTCTTAAATTGACGCATGTGCAGTCCTTTCGCGCTACCCCTGCCCGCAAAAACGGCCCGGTTGCCCGAGCCGTGTCGCAGACCTACTATGTTCAGACTTAGATTTTATAACCTATTAGCGCGCATATATACATACGGAATCGAAAAACTGTATGTCCAAACGCTCTGATGCGCCAATTGCCAAGGAGTGTCCCCGACTGCCGGCAGGAAAGGAACGTCCCTATCTGCCATCTACGCGCTTGGCCATCCAAGCATGGGGCTGGCCCTCGTCTTCGTAGTCCACCGGGGCAATCTGCGTGTAACCCGCCTTGGCATAGAGCGGCAGCACGTATTCCTGCGCATGCAGCTTAATGAGCTTGGCGCCGGCATCACGCGCGCACGTATCACTGGCCTCGACAATCTTGCTCGCCAAACCGCGACGGCGCATGCTCGGCAGCACGGCCACGCGCCCCATAATGTAGGTCTCCCCCGCCGCGACGCCTTCGTCCAAGTCGCACGCCGGCGACACCGGAGCCTCTGCGTCAGCTGCGCGCTCGAGTTCTTCGGGAAACACGCGCGAGCAACCGGCAAGCTCACCGTCTACATAGAGCGTCACATGAATGCAGTTCGGATCCTCGTCGATAGCGTCAAACTCATTCTCGTAGCCCTGCTCGTCCATAAAAACGACGCGGCGCACCAACGCCGCGTCATCAAAGCATCCCGTCTTAAGTTGGATATCCATGGCTGCCCTTTCATTCAATGCGAACGTTAGGGACAGATTTTAGCGAAAATGAGCTCCGCGCACGCTAAACTTCGCGCGAGCCTTCGCCAGGCAGTCGTAATGACCCACGTTATGGGCATCGCTCGCGATGAAGCTGTACAGGTTCTGATCGAACAGGCGCTGTGCCGGCTTTTTCTCGCGACCAAAGCGACCGCCGGCAATAAAGTCCGCCGAAGCCTGCAGCTTGCAGCCCATATCGACCAGGCGCTCCGCCACGCTTACATCCTTTTGAACCGCACGATAGCGCTCAGGATGAGCGATGATCACCTGGTAGCCACGGCACTGCAAATCGTAAATCGTGTTCTCGTACTCTCTAAACGCATACGCATCGGCATGCGTCGAAAGCTCGAGCAGAAACTCGTTGGTCCCATCGAAATGCAAGTGATCCGCGGCATCGATACCAAGCTCAACGAGCTTTCGATGGTTGACCTCGAAGCCCATCTGGAGCGGAAAACCGTCAGCGTTATCGCGCAGCAGCTCAAAGGCATCCCACATCTTGTCGTAATCAAAATAGGGATCACGGCAGTGAGGAGTGCAAACGATTCTGGTTACACCGGCCCGCTTGGCAGCCTCGAGCATCGCCAAGCTCTCATCGAGATCGGCGGCGCCGTCGTCTACACCCGGCAAGATATGGCAATGAATGTCACGCATAGGTCGGCCCTAATCAACTAAACGTTTGCTCGGTTGGTGAAGATGCCCTTTTTGGAAGTGCCCTGACCGTCGGAGCCCTTCTTAACCTTCTTACCGTCCTTGGTGTAGTAAGAATAGTAGTACTCGCTGGTCTCGGTCTCGCAGTAATTCATGACGGTACCGATGAGCTTGACCTTCTCGGACTTCTTAAGCTGACCGATGGCGTTGAGCGCCTCTTCGCGCTTGGTAAAGTTCTCGCGCACCACGAACAGCGCGCCGTCGGTCAGGCTGGCAATCTCGGCAGCATCGATGAAGGTGCCAACCGGGGGAGCATCGAAGATGACGTACTGGAACTTAGCAGACAGTGCCTTGACCAACTTGGAAAAGCGGTGAGAGACGATGATGTCGGCAGGATTGGGAATATGCGGCTCGGCATCGAGGAAGTAGAAGTTCTTCTGACCCGTCTCGACAATTGCCTGGTCAATGGAGATCTGCTCGGAAAGGACCGCATAGAGTCCGCCGCGCGAACGAACGCCGAGCATATCGGAAAGGGACCTGCGGCGCATATCGGCCTCGACCAGGAGCACGGACTTGCCGCTCGTGGCGATTGCCTGAGCAAGGTTAATGGAAACCGTAGACTTGCCCTCGTTGGGAATCGAGGAGGTAACGGTGATGGTGCGAATGGGGTCGTCCACGCTCGCAAAGCGGATATTGGCCAGAAGGGTCTTGGCGGCATTCTGTACAACGAGCTTATCGGTGTTCTTTGCCTTAGCCATGCCTATTTACCACCTTTCATAGCCGGAATTCGGCCAACAACGGGAATACCCAGGAGCTCTTCTGCCTCTTCGGCACCGCGGATGCGGGTATTGAGCATGTCTGCCAAAACGACATAGGCAACTGCGATAAAGATGCCCGCGAGGAACGCGACAGCAACGTACAGCATACGCTTGGGACCGCTGGGGGCTTCGGGGGTCTTAGCCTCGTCGATAACGTTGATGCTCTGGGCAGCGCCGACGTTCTGAGCGACCGTACTCACCGAGCTAGCTATGGCCTTTGCGACCTTAGCCGTCTCCTTGGCATCGGTGCCGGTAACCGAAAGCGTAATGACACGCGTGGTGGTCTCGGAGGAAACAGACACCTTGTAGTCATCCAGATCGGTGAGGCCCAGTTCTTTGGCGGCGCCGCTCTTAACGCTATCGCTATCAAGCAGCGTGGCGATATCGTTGGAAAGCATCTGGCTCGCCGAGAGATCGTTGTAGCTCATCTGACCGCTATCGTCGGTCTTGGCGAGAATGTACATGCTCGTCGTCGCGGTATAGGTGTTGTCCATCGCAACGAAGGACACGATGCCCATGGCGATCGCGCAGACCACCGGAAGGGTGATGACCAGCTTGAGGTGCTTCTTCAGCAGCTGGAACAGTTCGAGAAGGGTCATGCAGCTTGCCTTTCATTTCCCCAGTTCGGATTGACAAAACTGTCCGTATGTTATCGCATCTTTTTACCGAGACCAAACTCTATACATAAGAAACAGGCTCTCCTGTAAAAATGTCGGAAGCAATCGTAAAATTGCACAACAACGCCGCACCCGAAAGTCAAATGCGGCGTCTACATCAATATCTATGTTGTATCGCTATGCGAATGGCTCGTCCTGCTGTATGGGAAACGTCACCGTAATGGTGGTTCCCACGCCCAACTCGCTCGACAGATCGAGCGTGGCGTGATGATACAGGGCCGCATGCTTGACAATGGCAAGCCCCAGGCCGGTTCCGCCGCGTGCCTTGGATCTACTCTTGTCCACGCGATAGAACCGCTCAAATACCTTACCCTGTTCTTCAGGCGCGATACCGATTCCCGTGTCGGCGACCGCGAGGAACGGATGGCCTTCGTCGTTGGTGCCGCACTGCAGCGTAACCGTACCGCCGGGTCGATTGTAGCGGATGGCGTTGCTTGCCAGATTGTAGATGAGCTCGTCAATCAAGCGCGACACGCCTTCGATGACCACAGGCTTGGTCTCATGACTTATCGTCACATTCGCTTGACGGGCGACCTGTTCAAGACGCTGCTCAACCGTGTAGATGGCACGCGAGAGCTCAATAGGCTCCGTGGACCCAATGGGCACTGCCTCGCCTTCAGTTGCACGTTCGGCCTCGTCCAAGTTAGACAGCGTAAGGATGTCGTTGACAAGCGCTGCCAAGCGGCCCGCCTCACGATAGATGCGACCGCCAAAGTTGCGCAGGTCGTCCTCGCCCTCGACCATGCCATTTGCGATGAGCTCGGCATAGCCCGAAATCGCCGTAAGCGGCGTCTTGAGCTCATGGGTGATATTCGCCGTGAACTCGCGGCGCATACGGTCGTTGTCCGCTAGCACCGCCATTTGGCGCTTGAGTTCCTGGCGCTGCGACTCGATACGCTCAAGCATGGGGACCATCTCGGCATAGGCGTGCTCATAGCTACGGCGTGGGTGATCCAAATCCACCTCTTGCAACGGCGCGATGATGGCACGGGACTCACGGCGCGCCATAAAAAACGAGAGTACTGCACCCGCTGCTGCGATAAGCAGCATCGGCGCCAGCATCGACAGCAAAATCGCCGCAACACCAGGCTGGGCCTGCGCCAAGCGGACGACCTGGCCGTTATCAAGGGTGACGGCGCGATACAGCATAATCTCGTCGAGTGTAGAGCTTGCGCGCTCCGCGGAACCCGAACCGCTCTCAAAGGCCTCGATGACCTCGGGGCGATCGCCATGGTTGGGCAGTGTGGAAGGCGACGCCTCGTTGTCGTAGGCAACAGATCCGTCCTTATTGATCAGCGTGATACGAAGATCCTCGCGATCGAGGCTTCGCAAGAACGGAATGGGCTCCTGCTGCTCGTCGAGGGCGGCAGCAATGAGCTCAGTTTCCTGCGCCAGATTGGCACTCGTGGCATCCGCCAAAGTGTTTTGCACAAAGAACGCACCCAGCACCGTAAACGCCACGATAACCGCCATGGCGCAGACAAAGATCGTCACAAAAACGCGGTGCGACAGCGTATGTTTTCCCTGGGGGGCGAAGACCACGGGTTACTCCTCCGATGCGGTGGCCGCGGTGTCGTCGCCTTCGGCACCATCACCGGCAGAAGGCTCGGCCAGGCGATAACCCACGCCGCGCACGGTCTCGATGGCGCTGGCATGCTCGCCCAGTTTTTGGCGAAGCGTCTGCACGTGCACGTCAACGGTGCGCGAACCGCCGTCGAAGTCCCAGCCCCACACGCTCTGCAGCAACGACTCGCGGGTAAAGACCACGCCGGGCTTGCGCATGAGGTACTCGAGCAGGTCGAACTCGCGCAGGGTGAGCTTAAGCGGCTCGCCGGCAACGGTCACCTCGCGATGGCTAGGCGAAAGCACGATGTCGCCCACGCTGAGCACATCGCTCGCCTGCTTGACCATGCCGCCGCGACGCAGCAGTGCGCGGCAGCGGCTCGCAAGCTCCATGAGCGAAAACGGCTTAGTCAGGTAATCGTCGGCACCGCCATCGAGCGCCATCACCTTGTCGAGTTCGGTGTCCTTGGCGGTAAGCATCATGATGGGCACCGTCGCCGTCAGGCGGTCGGCGCGCAGGCGACGCATAATCGCCAAACCATCGGTATCGGGCAGCATGATGTCGAGCAGGACGGCATCGGGTACCCGTCGCGCCACGGCGGCCTTAAACTCGCCGTCGCACGAAAAGCCCTCGGCCTCGATTCCCTGCTTGCGCAGCGCATAGACCGTCAAATCCCTGATGTTGTCATCGTCCTCGACGTAGTAGATCATGTTGAACCCCCTTTGCGGCCGGCATGACCGCATCTTAACCCTAAAGGTACCTTTACGAGATGGTATCAGCCAAAACGTCCCGTCAAATAATCCGCTGTGCGCGAATCGGTCGGTTTTTTGAAGAGCTGAGCGGTGGGCGCGTGCTCCACCAGCTCGCCCAGCAAGAAAAACGCGACCGAGTCGGAGATGCGCGCCGCCTGCTGCATATTGTGCGTAACGACCACCAACGTGCAGATCTCCTTGAGCTCGCAGGCCAGCTGCTCCACCACCAACGTCGACACAGGGTCGAGTGCCGAAGTCGGCTCGTCCATCAGCAGAATGTCGGGCTGCACGGCAAGTGCGCGGGCGATGCACAGGCGCTGCTGCTGTCCACCCGAAAGACCCAGGCCCGACTCTTTGAGCTTGTCCTTGACCTCGTCCCACAGGGCAGCGCGACGCAGGGAGTCCTCGACCAGCTCATCCAGCACGGCACGATTGCGCACGCCCATGCCACGGGGGCCGTACGCGACGTTGTCATAAATGCTCATGGGAAACGGGTTGGGGCGCTGGAACACCATGCCCACGCGCTGGCGCAAACGGCAGATGTCGTAATCGCCCAGGATATCTTGACCATCGAGCGCAATCTTGCCCTCGATGCGGCAATCCTTGATGCCGTCGTTCATGCGGTTAAAGCAGCGCAGCAACGTAGACTTTCCGCAGCCCGAAGGCCCGATGAACGAGGTGATCTGCTTATCGCGGATCTTGATATTCACGTCCTCGAGCGCATGGTGGTCGCCATAGAACAGGTCGAGGCCCTCGACGTCGATGCGCGTCGGCGAGGCGGCAAGATCCTCTGCCGTGGGGCGAGTCGCATCCCCAACCTCGCGCTCATGCGCGGCCTCGGCCTGCGCTTCCATGAGTTCTTCAAGCTCCGTGGGCTCCACAGCCGCAGCAGCCGTCATACCGCACACCTCCATATCGATATCAATTCAGCAGTATCGATAGTAGGAATCGCGGCTCATACGCACGTGAGCACATTGTCAAGTGTTTGTAAGGGCACGCTAGCTATGCGGCGGGCAGCTCGATGGTGAATATCGTGTGTTCGGGCGTCGATTCACATGCAACGGTACCGCCGTGTGCCGCGATGATCTCCTTGGCAATAGCAAGGCCCAAACCGGCACCACCGCGATTGGTCGCACGCGCCGCATCCAGGCGATAGAACTTCTCAAAGATCACCTTGAGCTTAGCCGCAGGGATAGGATCGCCCTGATTGATAAAGCGCACGCGCACGCCGCCATCGTCTTGGCGCCTGGCCTCAATCATGATAGTCGAGCCCTCATAGCTATAGGCGACGGCATTTTTCATGATGTTGTTGAACACGCGGGCCATCTTGTCGCCATCCACGAGCACCGTCAGGTCCTCGCGAATATCAACCTGGGCTTCCTTATGCTGCTCGTTGAGGATGGGATAGAACTCGTCAGCCACCTGAGCCAGCAGCAACCCCAGATCAACATAGCCGCGCGTGAGCACGATATCGTGGAAGTCAAAGCGCGTGATATCGAAGAACTCTTCGATGAGCGCATCGAGCCGGTGCGCCTTGTCGAGCGCCACGCCCGTAAAGTGTGCACGTTGCTCAACCGGCAGCTCGGGAGCCTCTTGCAGCAGCGAAAGATAGCCCACCACACTGGCAAGCGGGGTGCGTAGGTCATGTGCCAAGTACGTGACCAGATCGTCCTTGCGATGAGACTCGTCACGCAAGGCCTGCTGCACCTTGCGCTCGCGATCGCGCACACGGTTGAGTGCGCCCTCGACCTCCAGGAAGTCGCCGTCGATGTTGTCCCAGGTGTCGGGGTGATCGATCAGGCAATCTTGAATACGAGCGGCCAGCACACAATCGGCATGCTGCTCGCCCTGCTCGTAGCCCTGGCAGTACAGGGCGCGGCCGCAAAAGAACAGCACGCACACGGCAAGCGCCAGCACAAAGCCAAGCATGTTGAATACAAAGCCGGCATCGAACAGCACCGGCCCTTCGATGCCGCCGAGTGCCATGGCGCCAATCGCCAACGTCATGGCCCACGCGGCACCGCCAATCACCACGCAGCGGCGTACGATTTCAAATCGATCGATCAGCAAAAAGCCGACAAGCAGCACCGCCAAGATTCCAGCGATGTTATCGATGCCAATCAGCAGCAGGCTCAGCAAAAAGAGCAGCACCGTTGCAAGCGCGCGGTTGTCGACGACCGACCTCACGTATTCAAAGAGTCGATCGGGCACCTCGAATGCCTGCCTATCGTCTTTTGTCATATCCACTTCCCCACCATCAAAGGCGTTATTCGATTATGTAGCCGACGCCCCAGACGTTTTTGATAAAGCGCGGCTTTTGAGCGTCGTCACCGATCTTTTCGCGCAGGTGGCGAATGTGCACCATCACCGTATTGTTGGAGCCGGGCATAAAATCCTCGTTCCACACCGCGCGGAACAGATCCTCCACGGCTACCACGCTGCCGCGATGCTCGACCAGATACAGCAAGATGGAATACTCGATGGGCGTGAGGCGAACCGGCGCACCGTCCACCGTTACGGAACGGGCATCGCGGTTGATCTCTAGGCCGTCGAACTGGATGGTCGGCGACTCGGCCGCCTGCGCACGGCTACCGTAGCTGGTGTAGCGACGAAGCTGAGCGTGCACGCGCGCGATGAGCTCCAGCGGGCGGAACGGCTTAACCACGTAATCGTCCGCGCCAAGCGAAAGGCCCTCGATCTTGTCTTGCTGGGCATCGCGCGCCGTCAGCATGATCACGGGATAGGTATGGCTGGAACGGATCGTGCGCAGCAACTCAAGCCCATCGATATCGGGCAGCATGACATCCAGCAGCGCCAGATCGAACTCCTGCTCCAAGATTGCCTTGGCAGCATCGGCCCCGCTATAGGCGACCTGTACGTCAAAGCCTTCTTTTGTAAGGTAGATACCAACCAAGTCGGCGATGGCCTTTTCGTCATCAACTACCAAAATGCGCTCGTTCATGCGTGCTCCTCTCGCGCTCCATTATGCCCGAGGGGGCGCATGCCACACACAACAAGCGTGGGTGATTAAGTCGGCCTTAAGCACCCTTGTGCCCGTTCGGGCGCGGATGTGGGCCACGCACGCACGCGATGATCGCCGACGCCGGCAAACGATATACTCTAGTTCCAGAAGAGACCATCCCGTCGAAAGCGAAATCCGTGAAGTCCCTCACCTCTTTTGCAAAGCGCTCAGCCCAGCTTGCCGCCGGCTTTGTCTGCGCTATCGCCCTTGCCGCTGGCGTGCCCACCGTCGCCGGCGCCCAAGTACTCACGACCGACAATGTTTGCGGCAAAACCGCCGATGCGCGCGGCATCACGGCCGAAAACCTGCCCGATATCGATGCGACCAATGCCCTCGTCATGGGCAAAGACGGCACCGTCTACTATGCCCGCGGCGCCGATGAGCAGGTCAAGATTGCCTCGATCACCAAGGTCATGACCGCAATCCTAACCGTCGAGAATTGCAAGATGGACGAGAAGGCCACGGTGAGCAACGCCGCAGCCACCGTGGGCAATTCAACAGCCGGCCTACTCGAAGGCGACGAGCTCACCGTGAAGCAGGCACTGCGCGGCCTGATGATTCCCTCGGGCAACGACGCCGCCATCGTGCTCGCCGAATATGTGGGCAAGAAGATCGACCCTAAGACCAAAGACGCCGAGGCAACCTTTGTGAAGGCCATGAACGAGCGCGCTAAGAAGCTCGGCTGCACCGGTACGCTTTTTGAAAACCCGCATGGTCTGGACTTTGATGAGTGGGCTGGCGATATGCACTCAACCGCACACGACGTAGCGCTGATGATGCAGGAGGCCATGAAAAACGACACGATCCGCGAGGTCGTAGCGAGCGAGGATTCCTGGATCGAGGTCACGGGCGCCGACGGCACCGACCATTCGCATTCCATGGACACGCATAACTATTTGCGGCTCTTCGGTGGTTTCTGTGGGAGAGATTCCGGCATAGGCCCAGC